>DATBYJ010000097.1:0-13102 GCA_036513795.1 Solirubrobacteraceae bacterium
CACGATCGAAGCGATCGAGCCAACGAGCGTCGTCGGCGTGCTCGGCCCCGACATGCGCCGGCTGATGAAACAGCACCCCGAGATCGCCGCGCGCCTCGTGATCGCGCTCGGCCGGCGGCTGCGCGAGATGAACGAGCGGCTTTCTCGCCAGTCGTTTCAGACCGTGCAGAGCCGCGTCGCGTCTGTGCTCTCGGACCTTGTTCAGAGCGAGGTCGCCTCGGGTAAGCAAGACACCGACGTGTTGGTTACCGCCACGCAGGCCGACCTCGCCCAGCTGGCCGGCTCATCGCGTGAGTCCGCCAGCCGCTTCCTCGCCGTGCTCGAGCGCGCCGGCGTCATCTCTCAGGGCCGCGGGCGCCTCACCGTCCACAATCCAGCAGCGCTCGAGCAATATGTCTTCTGAGCCGGGTAAAAAGCCGGGCAAGCGACCGTCCCCGGGCAAGCGACCGTCCAAGTCTCAAGCGCGGGAGTTCTCCGCTGGTGGCGTTGTCGTGCGCGGCGATCAGGTCGTTACGATCGTGCCTACCCGCCGTGCCGCCGACGGCTCCCGTGTGTTGGCGCTGCCCAAGGGGCACGTCGATCCCGGCGAGAGCACAATCGAGGCGGCCACCCGCGAGGTGCGCGAGGAGACAGGCATCGTCGCTGAGCCCGTGTGCGAGCTCGGCGAGTCGCGCTACTGGTACAGGCGCGAAGGACGCACCGTCGGCAAGACCGTCGCGTTCTTCCTCTTCAACCACGTCGAAGGCGACACCGCCGACCACGACGACGAGGTCGAGGAGGTCCGCTGGATGGGCCTGCAGGAGGCGCAAGAGGCGCTCAGCCACGACGCCGAGCGCGAGATGGTCGCGCTCGCGCTGGCCTATTTGCACAAAGCCCGGTAGCCTGCGCGGGCGATGCAGGTACTGAACTTCTACTCCACGATCTTCGCCGACGAGCTCAAGCGCGGGCGCAAGACCGCCACCATCCGTCTCGGCGACAAGTCCGGCAAGTACCGCAAGAACCAGGCAGTGCTCGTGACCATCGGCTACCAGTACTCGCCCCGCGAACGCATCTTTGAAGCCGTCATCGACCAGGTCGAGGTGATGAAGCTCGGCGAGCTCTCGCCGCGAGACATCAAGCACGACAACCCCGAGTTCCGCCGCCACGAGGAGCTGATCAAGTTCCTCGAGCAGATCTACGGGCGACCCGTGTCCACCGAGGACGTCGTCACCGTCGTGCGGTTCTCACAGATCCTCGAGAACCCCACTGGGATGACCGAGGCCATCAAGGGGTTCGGCGGGGCGCAGAACTGACGCGGGCGCGGCCGAGGTACTGCCGTACGCCGCGAGCAGAGCCGGGCAGTCGCGCCTCGGGAGCGATGAAAGTCTGGGCATTAAGCGACTCGACCCGCCTTGATGGACGGGTCGGGAAGCGAGGGGACGACCCTCAAAACGCCTGATAAGCAGCTATCAGGCTATCGCAGTTGGCAGAAGCGTAAGCTCGCCGACCCAGAGCTTGCAACTGGTACGGGAACGACCCGTGAGTGCGTGATCGTGGCACTTGTTGCTTTCCCTGGGTCAGGCAAGCTGGTGGCGGTGGGCAGGAGACTCGAACTCCATCCGGGGAGTGACCCCGAATTCCCGCTTATCAGGCGTTCGCGGCGCCTCGCCGCTATACCCACCTCCAAAAGCAAGGCTACTGGAGCCATGGGACGAAACTACGAACAGATGTTCGTAGTGCCTCCACGCGACACTCAAGCCTCGGAGGGGTGGGTTCGATCGGTTCTCTCACACCATGACGACGGAGAGCGCGGTGTGGGCTTTCGCCATCGCTCTGTAGTCGTCGTCTTGTGTGACTACGGGTAGGCCGTGCTCTACTGCTGTGGCGGCGATGAGTGCGTCTGTGAGCTTGACTGTCCGCTGGATGCCGGCGGTGCGGCAGTCCGTTACGAGCCTGGCCCATGTGGTCATCACCGCCTCGCTGATCGGGATTGGGTCTGCGGCGCGGGCGAGAGCGAGCGTGTCGGCGCGTCTAGCTCTGGATTGGTCGTCGTCGGCTGCGAGCACGCCGAGCTGCAGCTCGCCGATGCTCACAACCGAGACAGCGACTTGGGTTGGGAGGTCGCCCAGCGGCCGTCCGCTCTCACGAGCGATGAATACGGAGGTGTCGAGTAGCCCGGCTGCTGGGGTACTCAAAGCTCGTCCAGCGTGTGGCCGGTGAGATCGTTTAGCTCCCACGTGAGCTCCGAGTCTGCGGCGCGGGTCAGCAGCTCGCGCTTGAGATTTGGCCCCGACAGCCAGCGCGTGCGGTGCTGGTGGGGAACGATGTCTGCGATCGGTTCGCCATGAACGGTCAGCGTCACGTGCTCTCCCGCGCGTACCGCGTCAATCACGTGGCTCGTCTGGTTGCGCAGCTCGCGGACCCCGACATTCATGTGCGACATCGTAGCACACGAGGTATCTGACATCGATCACCGGCTGCTCTCGCTCGCTTGGCACCGGGAAGTTTGGCGCGATAGTCGTGAAAATTCGTCGCCTGCCTTGAAGTTTGGCCGATCTTCTATATATTGGTCTTGCAAATTGGCACTCCCCGCTGGAGAGTGCCAAAACATAGGCGGGGCGCACGTTTAGAGGGCTGCGCACCGCAGGTCGCATTCTCTAGATGGAGGTCTCAAATATGAAGCTCAAGCCCCTGGGCGATCGCTTGATCGTGCAGGCGATCGAGGAGGAGTTGACCACCGCGAGTGGCATCGTCCTTCCCGACACCGCCAAGGAGAAGCCACAGAAGGGCAAGGTCCTCGCAGTCGGCGACGGAAAGCTCGACGAGCAGGGCAAGCGTATCCCGCTGGATGTATCGGAGGGCGACGAGGTCCTCTACAGCAAGTACGGCGGGACCGAGATCAAGGTCGACGGGGAGGATCTGCTCGTGCTTCGCGAGTCCGACGTCCTCGCCCGCGTCGAGTCTTAAGGAGAACTGAGGAACTATGGCTCACAAGGAAATCAAGTACAACGCGGAAGCCCGCTCGGCACTGGAGGCCGGTGTTGACGCGGTTGCCAACGCGGTCAAGGTCACGCTCGGCCCCAAGGGCCGCTACGTGGTGCTCGACAAGAAGTTCGGCGCACCCACCATCACCAACGACGGCGTCACCATCGCCCGCGAGATCGAGGTCGAGGACGTCTTCGAGAACCAGGGCGCACAGCTGGTACGCGAGGTTGCTACAGCGACCAATGACGTCGCCGGTGATGGCACCACCACAGCAACCGTGCTCGCCCAGGCGATCGTGCGCCAGGGGCTGAAGAACGTGGCAGCGGGCGCCAACCCGCTGGCGCTCAAGCGCGGTATCGAGAAGGCCGTGGATGAGGTCGTCAAGAACATCGCCTCGCAGTCCAAGGAGGTCTCCGGCAAGGACCAGATCGCCCGTGTGGCGACCATCTCCGCCGGCGACGATGACATCGGCGACGTTATCGCCGACGCGATCGAGAAGGTCGGCAAGGACGGCGTCGTCAACGTCGAGGAGGGTCAGACGTTCGGCATGGACCTCGAATTCACAGAGGGCATGCAGTTCGACAAGGGCTACATCTCGCCCTACATGGTCACCGACCAGGACCGCATGGAGGCAGTGCTGGAGGACCCCTACATCCTGATCGCAAACCAGAAGATCGGCTCAGTGCGTGACGTGCTGCCGGTACTCGAGGCGGTTATCCAGTCGGGTAAGCCGATCCTGATCATCGCCGAGGACGTCGAGGGCGAGTCGCTCGCGACACTCGTCGTGAACAAGCTGCGCGGGACGTTCACCGGCGTGGCCGTCAAGGCGCCTGGCTTCGGCGACCGCCGCAAGCGGATGCTCGAGGACATCGCCATCCTCACCGGCGGTGAGGTGATCACCGAGGAGATGGGCCTGAAGCTCGAGAACACGCAGATCTCCCAGCTCGGTCGCGCACGTCGCGTGGTCGTGGCGAAGGACAACAGCACGATCGTCGACGGATCCGGCGACGGCGCGGCGATCAAAGGTCGTATCAACCAGATCAAAGCCGAAATCGAGAACACCGACTCGGACTTCGACCGCGAGAAGCTCCAGGAGCGCCTGGCAAAGCTCTCCGGCGGCGTCGCCGTGGTAAAGGTCGGTGCGGCAACCGAGACGGAGATGAAGGAGAAGAAGCACCGCGTCGAGGACGCCCTGCAGGCAACACGGGCGGCACTCGAGGAGGGCATCGTGCCCGGCGGTGGCGTCGCGTTGCTGCAGGCATCGGCAGCCGTGACAGTTGCGGAGAACGGTGCGTCGGTCGATGGCTCAGACGACGAGCGCACAGGTGCGCGGATCGTGCTGCGGGCGCTCGAGGAGCCGCTGCGTCAGCTCGCTGAGAACGCGGGTCTCGAGGGCTCCGTCGTTGTCAACGACGTGCGCAAGGCAAAGAAAGGCCACGGGCTGAACGCTGGCACCAACGAGATCGTCGATCTCGTCGCTGCAGGCATCATCGACCCGGCTATGGTCACGCGCTCGGCGCTACAGAACGCCGCGTCGATCGCCAAGAACATCCTCACCACCGAGGCGATCGTCGCCGAGGTGCCGGAAAAGGAAGGCGCCGGTGGCGGTGGCGGCGGCATGCCAGACATGAGCGGCATGATGTAGCACGAAGTTGTAGGTAGGTGTCGCAGTGCACTGCAGCACCGGTCGCCCGCCGGGCGCCGGTGCTGCAGTGCCGAAGTGAACAGGAGAGGCTCCGGGCGCGGCTGCCCTCACGCCTCTCCTGTTTGCGCGCCTCGCCTATCTACGCTTGTAGAACACCGTCAGGAACCCTACGGCTGTAGCCGCCCGGCCGCGAGTCGGTTCATTCAGGTTACGAAGAAGTGCAGGGCCCGGAAATTCGGCACCCGCGCGAGCACCTGCTGGCAGGGCAAATAGCCCGAAGCTGTAGCGCTGGGTGATGCCCCTAGGAGGGCAGATCGAATAGCCCGCGTGGCCTGTGCTCCCTTTCATCAGGAAGGCGCCGGGAGGGATCTCCCCGGCACGCAGAGCGTGCACCGTCGCCTTGATACCGCCCAGCCCCCATTCCACTTTAATCGCAGCCACTCCCTTCTTGGTTTCTTCCGGTGCAAGGGCGAACAGCGCCATTTCTTCGACGTTTGACGGCACCGGTCCCCACGACAGCGGCGGCCATGTGTTCCTGCCGTCGCACGTGTAGAGCGCCGGCAGCTTGTTGCCGTGGATCGCGCTGCTCTTGAGCGTAAGGCGGACCGGTGCGGGTGCCGCGAGGCCGTTGGTCGAGGTCGCCTCATTGGCGCAGCCGCCCAGCGCAATCACCGCGAGCAGGGCGGCTGGGCCCGTGGCTCGATGACGCATCGACCGCACTACGCTCAGGCGTGTAATTGACGTCGCGGGTCGTCGCATCGGGGCTCCTTCTTCGTGCCCGGCGCTTACCCGCACGGGCGAGGACGACGAAACGCTACTTCCTGATGATCGGTATTCCAAGCGATTTCGGAAAGTGTCTCCGACCGATCGGGAGGCCCCGTTATGCCACTGCGCCTGCTGCTCGTGGGCCCTCGCCCACGTACTTTGCCGTCGGGCGGATCAGCTTGGCCTCGCGCTTCTGCTCGAGGACGTGCGCCGACCAGCCAGCCACGCGTGCGCACGTGAACATTGGCGTGAAGAGGTCCGGTGGCACTTCCGCGAGGTCGAGGACAACCGCGGACCAGAACTCTACGTTCGTCGCGAGCACGCGGTCCGGGCGACGCGCGTGAAGCTCCGCGAGCGCAGCCTTCTCAAGCGCCTCTGCCGCCTGGAAGCGCGGCGAGCCCAGTTCCGAGCAGGTGCGCCGCAGCACGCGTGCGCGGGGGTCTTCGGCGCGGTAGATGCGGTGGCCGAAGCCCATCAGGCGCTCGCCGCGATCGAGCGCATCCGAGACCCACCTCTCGGCGTTGCCAGTCGCTTCGACTTCGTCCAGCATCTTCAGCACGCGCGAAGGCGCGCCGCCGTGCAGCGGGCCGGACAGCGCGCCAACGGCGGCGGAGAGCGCCGCGGCAACGTCCGCGCCCGTCGAGGCGACGACGCGTGCGGTGAACGTCGAGGCGTTCATGCCATGCTCGGCCGCGGAGATCCAGTAGGCGTCGATCGCCTTCACGTGATCGGGGTTGGCCTCGCCGCGCCAGCGAATCAGGAAGCGCTCGGGGATCGTGCGCCCCTCGTCGATCTCCGACTGAGACACCGGTGGCTGGCCGGCTTCGCGCGCTGACTGGGCGACGAACGAGAGCGCCATCACCGAGGCGCGGGCCAGGTTGTCGCGGGCCTCATCATCGGTGATGTCGATTAGTTGCCCAAAGCCCCACTCCGGCGCGAGCATCGCAAGCGCGGACTGCACGTCGACACGATGGTCGCCTGAGCGCACGGTCAGCGCGTGCGGTTCCGCGGGCGGCAGGCCCGGTTTGAAGTGCCCGTCGACCAGCAGGCCCCACACCTGCTCGTAGGGGACAGCCCCCACCAACTCCTCGATGTTCACGCCGCGATAACGCAGCGCGCCGCCCTCTTTGTCGGGCTCTGCTATCTCGGTTGCGAAGGCGACGACGCCTTCAAGGCCCGACTGGACCTCAGGTGCTGACTGGACCGCGCTCATGGCACTCGCTTTCTGGGCTTTGAAGATTAAGGCACGCCCGCCCCGCCCGCCGTCCGGGTTGCCTTGTGGGCAGACACATATCGTCGCAGGAATGCTCGCACGAGCGCGCCCGCCAGCGCCGGAGCGCGCTTTCAGCTCGAGCCTAGTACCGCCGCCATCCGCTGGGGTGCTACCCCAAGCGATTCGGCGTCCGCGGCCCCGCGAGCTGAGGTCATCGCCACCTCCATCAGCTCCGCCTCGTCCCACGTGGCCAACGCGCCCGGTCCCGCAACGCGCTCGACCAGCCGCAGCGCGCGCGAGACGACCGGCGTCGGCACATGCACGAGCGTGCGGCGGCGTCCCAGCGCGCTGAGCACCGTGCGCACGATGTCCGTATGGCTGAGCGTCTGCGGGCCGGCCAGCTCGTAGCGCGCGTGCGGAACACCCGTCGCAGCGCGCAGCGCGGCAGTCACGCAACCGGCCACGTCCTCGGCCCAGATCGGCTGAAACAGCGCGCGGCCACGCCCCGATACAGGCATCACCGGCAGCAGCGCCATGCGCTCGAGCAGCGTCAACCATGGGTCGCCTGGCGCATAGACGATCGATGGGGCGAACACGATCGAGTGCACATCCGCCTCTCTCACCGCCTGCTTGGCCAGGGACTTGGCGCGTAGGCAGCGCGTGCGGTGGTGGGTGGAGGCGCCGAGCGCCGAGAAGAACACGAAGCGCTCCACGCCCTGGCGCTCCGCGGCCTCCACCATGCGCCAGGTCGCAATCCCGTTCAGCTCCTCGATCGAGCCCCGCGGCTGGTCGCGGATCGAGGCGGCGAGGTGCACGACCGTCTGCACGCCGCGCAGAGCGTTGCGGAACGAGGGTGGATCGGTGAGGTCCCCCAGCGCGATCTGTACTCTCACCCGCTGGGCGCCGAGGCGTCGAGGGTCGCGCACCAGGCAGCGCACATCAGTGCCTTCGGCCAGCAGACGGGGCAGCAGCGTCGAGCCCACCAGGCCGGTCGCGCCGGTAAGGAGCAGCATGCTTCGTACAATATGCGTCTCCCGAGCAGAGCTACCCGCAAACCGACTCAAGAAAGAAGCAGATGGCCTACGTAATCGCCGAGCCGTGCATTGGCACCAAGGACAACTCCTGTGTCGAGGTATGCCCCGTGGACTGCATCCACCCGACGCCTGACGAGCCCGGATACGACGCCGCCGAGATGCTCTACATTGACCCCGAGGAGTGCATCGACTGCGACGCCTGCGTCGAGGCCTGTCCCGTGGATGCGTGCTTCGCCGAGGACCAGCTGCCGGATGAGTGGCAGAAGTACACGCAGATCAACGCCGAGTACTTCGCTAACAGCCGCTGACGCGCGAGCGCGCCGGCGCTGGACGCGCGAGGGCTGGACGCGCGGCGCAACCTGATGCATGCGCGCACCACGCGCATGCATCAGTAGAAGCGTGCGATCGTCTGCAGCTGGCCGAAGATATTCTGAGCGAAGAACAGGATCACGATCAGCACGCCTACGGCCGGCCCAAAGCGCCTGCCGGCTCCGCGCGCGGCCGCAGCGATCAGGACCGCCGCGAGGGGAAGCAGCGGCACAAGGTAGCGGGGCTGTGCCCAGCCGGTCCCTTCGACGGTTCGGTTGAGGTAAAAGGCTTGTCCGATCAGCGCCATCAGGCCGATGCTGATCACGACGTACACGAGGATCTCCGGGAGGCGTGCCCTGAGCGCGCCGCGGCGGGCTATGAGCGTGCTCAGGGCCAGACCAGCCATCAGCCCTGCCGGAATCAGCGCGAGCCTGTTCACCCACATCGGCATGGGTGTGTCGAGCCAGCCATACAGTCCCACCGCCCGGTTGAACCACAATTGGCGGAAGCTTGAGAGATCGGGAAAATAGTTGCCCATCCCCGGCAGGTGAGGCAGGTAGAACTCCCAGAGATAGGTGAGATCGACCTTGAGCGGCTCGCCGCCGCTCGTGCGTGCTGCCGTCCGCGAGACCACTCCCAGCAACTGACGATGCTCAAGCAGCTCGTGCGCTATGTATACGCACACAGGTGCCAGCGCGATCGCCAGCGCGAGTGCCATCGAGCCGAAAGCGTGGCGCGAGCGATTGGCGGCGGACCCAGCGCGATTCCCCCGAAAGCCAAGGATCACGAGGCCGAGGATCACGCCCGGGGTCAGGCCGATGAACGTGAGCTTGGTCAAGAGGCCGACTGCCACGAGCGTTCCTAGCGCAAGCGCACGTTTGCGTGTGAGCCCGCGCCTGAACGCGCGTGCCAGGCAGAAGAAGATCGCCGCGGAGATCGTGTAGATCATCGCTTCCGGAGTGACCGCGCCGGAGGTGAATCCGAGCAGCGGCGTGAGCGCCGCTGCCAGGCCGCCGACAGTCCACGCCCACGCTGCCCCCGGCAGGAGTTCGCGCACGAACAGGAACACGAACAGCGCCGTCAAGCCCGCCATCAGCGCGCTCAACAGGCGGATCAGCTCGAGCCGGTCCAGCAGCGTTCCCCCAGACCCCAGGTCGTAGGGGATGCTCGCCAGCGCGTAGTACAGCGGCGGCTCGGTGGCGGCCGCCCCGGCCCCGCCCGGACCGGCGCGGCGCAGCGGCGCGGCGAGCGCTCTGCTCAGTTCGCCTCGCGCGCGTGGCGAAGTGAACACCTTGACTTCCGGATGCCACTCGATTTCGTGCTGGTGCAAGGCTTCGGTGACGACCACCTCTTCCTGGGCGACCGCGCCCGCGCCCGAATTTGGTAGCCGGCCAGTCTCGGCCAGAAGCTGGACGTAGGCGAAGTGCGATGGCTCATCTGGAACCTGAAACGGGGGCGAGACGAGCGACCAGCAGACAGCGCTCAGGCTCGCGACCAGCGCGCATGTCCACCCGGCCCGTGGGACTCGACGCAGTGCGGCGAGGAGGGCACCCAGTGCCTTTGGCGCCCCTCGTCTATGGGAGGTGAGCGTCCGTTCGTGCTCGCGCCGTGCCGGCATGCGCGCCGTTAGTTCCCGCAGGAGCAGGCGTGAGGCGAGGGCGGCCATCGCGAGCAGCGCCGCGATCACGAGGTATGCACCCCACGCGCCGTTCGGCGCGTGGTCGAGGCCCATGGCTTGCGCTGTTGCGCTCGCCAGCGACAGCCATGAGCGCCGGCCCGGGCGCAGGTATTCCAGCCGCAGCACAGCCGCCACCGCACCGGAGGAACTGCGCACCGTCGAGCCGTTGATCTGAAGCGGTTCCACCGGTACCCCCACCGACGTGCAGACGATTGCTTCGGAGATCGTCCGCCGCACGCGCGTGACCGGCACGGTGACCGTTTCGTCGACTCCCCATCCTGCTTCGTGCTCACCTTCGGTCACGAGTGTCGCACCGGAGTAGACCTTGACGGCGACCTTCGGGCCCGTGTTTGCCGACAGCGACACGCGTATCGCGCGGGTGCCCTGTGGCAGCGTCCCGCCCGCCTGGCAGGTGCGCTCGGCGGTGCGGATAAAGCTCACGGCGATCTTGGCCGGGACGCCGTTCGTGCCCGCCACAGTCAGCGGCGAGCGCGAGAGCACCACGCCGAGCGCCACCGCCACCGCCACGAGGCCTACGGCCAGTGCCAGGCGCACGAGCGTCAGCTGCGATGGGCCCAACCCCTCGGCGTGAGCTGCGCCCGAGCTTTTGCTCGCGGGGGACTGGGGGGATGTGGTCGCCGACACTTCGAGATCCTCAGCCGTAGTAGCGGGCAACGACCTGTAGTTGGCTGAAGAGATCATGGGCCAGGCAGAGCAGGACGATCAGGGCGCCGGTGGTGGGCCCCCAGCGCCGTCCAGCTCCCCGCGCCGCCAGAGCCATAGCGGCGGCCAGCAGTGGCAGCATCGGCAGCAGGTAGCGCGCCTGCCCGTAGTCGGCCAGCTGCGTGGGGAGCCATTGATAGGAGGCCGTGCCGACCAGCACGAGCATGCCGAGCGTCATGATCGCGTAGCTCGCAAGCTCAGGCGCACGGCGGCGAACGGACACGCGACGCGCGAATAGTGTCCGCGCGCACAGCACCGCAAGTGCCACCGCAACGATCAGGGCCGCCATGTAGACCCATGCCGGGAAAAACGTGTCGAGCCAGCCAAAGCGCCCGATGTAGCCGTCGAACCAGATCTGGCGCGTGGTCGAGAGGCCGGGGAAGTACTCATGGGTCCAAGGAAGTCGGGGAAGGTACAGCTGCCAGATGTAGTTAGCGATCGCCAGGATTGAGCCTTGCGTTGTCGCGATCGCGCCAGAGAGGGCTCCGAACGTTGCGCGTCGAGCGAACGCGTTGCGCACAGCGAAGGCAACGATCGGCAGGCCGCCGATCGCCGCCGCCGCTGCCGGTGCGCTCATGGCACGCCAGGTAGATCCGCGGGCGGCGCGCCGGGCGAGGATGCCGAGCGCGAGAAAAGCCCCGGGCGCGAGCCCGACGAAGGTGAGCTTAGTGAGAAAGCCCACTGCGATCGCCAAGCCCAGCGCCACTGCCGATCCGCCCGTGAGACCGCGTCTGAACGCTCGTGCAATGCAGAAGAACAGCGCCGCGGAGACGGCGCACAGCATCGCGTCCGGGGTCACCCCGCCGGAGATGAACCCGAGCAGCGGCGAGAGCGCGACGCCGAGCGCGCCGACCGTCCACGCCCAGCGGGTGCGCGGGAGGGCTTCACGCAAGAACAGGAACGTGAAAATGGCTGTGCCACCGGCCATCAGCGCCGAGAACAGCCGCATCAGCTGCAGGCGATCGAGCAGCGTCCCGCCCGGGGCGAGGTCATAGGGGATCGACTCGAGCGCGTAGTACAGCGGCGGCTCGGAGGTTGCCACGGCGGCCCCGGGGCTTCCGCGTCCCGGAGCCCGAGCCGCCGCCCGGAGATCCTCTGTGAGTGCTCGCTGCTGTGCCCTCGAGAAGATCGCAGGATTCTCAGGGTTCTGGCGTACCTGTTCGAAGCGGAGCGCTTCGAGTGCGATCTCCTCTTCTTCGGAGAAATGTCCCTGGGGGCTTGGCAGCGTGCCCGTTTCCGCGAGCTGCTTGACGTAGGCGAAATGCGCTTGCTCGTCCACCACCTGAAAGGGAGGAGTGATGAATGCCCAGCTCGTCGCGTTCAAGCACGCGACGAGCCCGCAGATCCATGCTGCTGCCGGCACTATGTGCCTAAGCATGCAGCTCCCTGGTGATTAGTCGCGAGACCAATCCCGTCACCGCGAGCATCGCCAACACGACGACGTACACGACCCAGATACCGCTCCAAGCGCGGCCGCGTCCCATGTGGCTCGCCACTGAGGGCAGCAGCGCGAGCCACGACGAGTGTCCGCGACCCAGGTATTCGATCCTCAGCCGACCCGCGAGCGCCTGTCCGTTGCCAGCATGCGCGGCCGCCGCGGGGTTGGTGTCGCTGCCAAACAGCGTCACATGTTCAACCCCAGCAGTCGGGATCGCAAAGCAGATGCTCGCCGCAGCCGGGGTCAACACGGTGCTCACAGGGACTGTCACCCGTTCGCCATCCCAGCCGGAGCTGCGCTCTCCAGAGGTCACCAGGTGCCCGCCAGAGAACGCGCTCAGCTTGATCGCGGGCCCGGTCAGCGCCCACAGGGAAAGTCGGATTGCACGGGTGCCCGCAGGTAGCCGTTCGCCACCCTGGCAAGCCGTGGCATTGTTGCTCGCGACGCCGAGGGTCGCGTTCGGTGCGATCGAGTTGCTGGCCAGGACGACAAGCGGATGCTCGCAGAGCACCAACACGCCAGCCACAACCATGAGCGCCAGACCCGCGGCAAGCGCCGTCCGCACGCCGCGCATCAGTCGCGGCGCAGGCCAAGGATGCTGAGCAGGAACGACGTGAACACGATCTGGATACCGAGCACGAGCAGCGTCGCGGCGAAGATCGCGGCGCGTTCCTGCGCAAGGCTGCCGAAGCCGCGAGCGATCCAGTCGCCCACAATCACGGCCATCATCACCAGGCCTGCCAGGACAACGACGCTGCCCATTATCAGTCCGTGCTCGAGGCGCAAACGCTCGCGTGCGCGATCGAACCAAGCATCGCGCTCACCCATGAAGTACGTCGCGTAGGCGTGCGCGCACAGACCCAGGCCGACGAGCTGGGCACCCACGATCAACAGCAGCGAGCCACCGATCAGCGTGTGCACGTCCCAATGGCGCTGCAACACGTGGATGTGCGCCAGCACCGTCAACGAGGTGAGCGCACCGAGCGCCGCCATCATGATGCCGGGCAGGATGAACAGGTGGTTGGGGGAGTGCAGCAGCAGGAAGCGCAGGTGCCGCCAGCCGTCACGGAAGCTCGACAGCTTCGATTCGCCGCCGCGCGGGTGGTACTCGATCGAAATCTCGCGGATGTCCAGCTTCTCCTTGGCCGCGCGCACAATCATCTCCGAAGCGAACTCCATGCCCGTCGTGCGCAGCCCCAGCGCTTCGAGGCGATCGCGTCTGACCGCGCGCATGCCGCAGTGCGCGTCGTTGATGCCCGTGTGGAACAGCACGTTCAGGAAGCCCGACAGCAGTGGGTTGCCGATGTAGCGGTGAAGCCAGGGCATCGCGCCC
>DATBYJ010000098.1:0-13044 GCA_036513795.1 Solirubrobacteraceae bacterium
GCTGCTGATGGCCGCCGGCAACGACAGCACCAAGGCGACCTACTGCAGCGGCATGCGCGCGCTGATGGAAAACCCCGAGCAACGACGGATGGTGCTCGACGACCCCTCGCTGGTGCCGGCGGCGGTCGAGGAGTCACTGCGCATGTTCCCGGCGTTCGCGCACTTCGCCCGCACGGCCACACGCGACACCGAGCTGCACGGGCAGCGCATCCGTGAGGGTGAGAAGCTGGTCATGTGGTACCCGTCGTCCAACCGCGATGAGACGCGCTTTGAGGACCCCGACCGCTTCGACCTGACGCGCGAAGCCGAGCACCAGGCGTTCGGTGCCGGTGGCCGGCACTTCTGCCTGGGCACCGCGCTCGCGCGACTGGAGTTGCGGATCCTGATCGAGGAGACGCTCAAGCGCTACCCCGAGATCCAGATCGCCGGCGAGTGCACACACGTCGAGTCAGCGTTCGCCAACCAGCACAAGACGCTCCCGGTACGGCTGCGTCCGCTGTAGGTCGTCCAGCGTACGCAGGGCGACGACAAGCGCCGAGCAGGGAGCGGACGCCGGCTCCGGGCGCAAGTAAACGGCGTTGGAACCAGGTCTATGTGGCCACGAAGCTCAGCAGCTGGCCGTCGGGGTCGCGGACCGACAGTTCCTCAGTTGAGTCGCGCGGGGCCGCGAAGCTTGACTGCGGATCGGGCGCGTCAGCAAGCGTGCGCTCGAGCGCGTCCAACGCATCGACGTCGCTGAGCTCGAACTCGACGCGACGCAGCCCCGGCGCGCTGTCGGGGGCTGGGCCCGCGCCGCGGCTCTGCCACGAGTTGGCGCCCACGTGGTGGTGGTAGCCGCCGGCCGCGAGGAACGCTGCGGACGGGAGCTGGGCCTGCTCCTCCAGGCCGAGTGCGTCCCTGTAGAAGGCTGCTGTGCGGGGGACGTCTGACACCTTCAGGTGCACGTGCCCGATCCCCGTCTGTGGTGCCATCACGGGCGCCGGCTCGGCGGTGCTCTGGGCGAGCAGATCATCCAGGTCGAGTGGCAGCGTGACCATCTTCACCCCATGGCCGCTGGGCGGTCGCTGCCACTGCTCGCGCGGTCGATCGACGTAGATCTCGATCCCCAGGCCGTCGGGATCGCTCAAGTACAGAGCCTCGGAGACGCCGTGATCGGAGGCTCCCTCCAACGGCCAGCGAGAGCCGGCGACGCGCCGCACGGTTTCGGCGAGCGCTGCACGGGTGGGGTGTAGCCAGGCGACGTGGTAGAGGCCGGTGGCGCCCGGGGGCAGCAGCGTCGGCGCGGCGATGTCGCCGAGCACGAGCGCTGAGTGCAGCGGATCGGGCCCAAGCCACGCGTGGTGCTCGTCGCGGGAGATCAGCGGCAGCCCGAGTGTGCGCTCGTAGAAGTCGATGCTACGTGGCAGATCGCTGACGTCGAGCTGGACGGAGCTGATGCGCAGGTTGGGGTCGATTGCGGCCATTGGTCAAGACGCGAGTGTTGTTGTCCAGTATGAACTTCCGCAAGCTCGGTTGTGCGGCCGCCGGTGGGTCGCGCCGTGGTGAGCAGCGCGACCCCAGGGCAGCGTTGGCCGGTGTCGTTCAGCCGGCCTTGACAGCTGAGATGTCGAGCAGGATCTTGACCTTATCGCCGACGGCGACGTTGCCCGAGCCAAGCGCCATGTTGAACTTGATGTCGTGATCAGAGCGGCTGATCTGGGCTGTGGCAGAGACGCCGACGCGCTCGTTGCCTTGGGGGTCGGTCTCGGTGCCCTCAAGGGTGGCAATCAGCTTCAGTGGGCGTGTGATGCCGTGGAGGGTGAAGTCGCCCTCGATCTCGAAGTCCTCGTCGTCGATCGCTTTCACGGAGGTCGACTGGAAGGTGATCTTCGGGTGGTTCTCGACGTCGAAGAAGTCGGCGGAGCGCAGGTGGGCGTCGCGCTGGGGCTCACGCGTGTCGACGCTCGCCGTCTCCGCCGAGCCGTACGCGTTGATGCCCTCTGGTGTCACCTCGAGCGTGCCCTCGAACTCACCGAAGTGGCCCTTGACGGTGGCGATGCCGAGGTGTTTGACCTGAAACTCAACGCTCGAGTGGATCGGGTCGACGTTCCACGTTCCCGTGGGGAGCGCGGTCTGAGCGGTGGTTGCCTCTGGTGATGACATTGGGATCTCCTTGTGCGAATGCAGTTGCCGCCATGTGGAAGACGGATCACACTCGACACTAGCAAAGTAATTGCTTCTACAACAATTTTGTTTTCGAACTGGTTTTCAGCGCGGCTGCACGACGAGCGTTTGGAAAGCGCGACCAACCGGCCCGTGCACATCGTGCAGCACGCTCTCAGCCAGCCCGCTGCCGCCCGTGGGGAGCAGCGTGCGGGCATTCAGTCCAATCCACTCGCCCCGCGGCTGGCGCTGCAGGTGGATCGTCAGGTCGGCGTTGATGAACAGAAAACGCTCAAACGGCAGCGCGGCGCCGACGCCGTTACCGAAGTCTGCGGTGCCTGCCAGACGTGCCAGCGACGTAAGCGGCTCGCCGGGAAGCAACGGGTGACGCAGCCGCATCCATACCCTTGCTGGGCCCAACGCCCAGGGGGTATCCAGCCAGCGCATCTCCATGGCGGTCGCGGCGAAGCCGGCTTCGCTGGAGCCGTTAAGCGAGAAGCGCACCGGCTTGCCTGTCTCAGGCGCCGGTAGCGCCTGCTCATCCGTCGTGTCCTGCGGCTCAGGTACCTCCTCGGGAATTGCCTGCACGCGCAAAGCACTCGCCCGGCACACGAGCTCCCCGCCCTCGCCATCGCCGCTGTCTGCCGTGATCAGCTCTGCGGCCAGCTCCTGCACGCGTCGACCGGGACGCACGATTCGCGTGGACAGCGTCAACGGCGCGAGCGGGATCGGGCGCAGGAACTCGAAGCCCAACCGTGCGATGCGCAGCTCTGCGCCTGGCTGCATGCGCTCGAACGCGGCTGTGATCAGCGCCGCCGGCGCGCCACCGTGCAGTGCTCGCGAATCCCAAGGTCCCCGTGCCTGCTCGGTCGGGTGCACGCGCATCGCTGGAGGGTTGGCGTCAGTGGACACATGGCTTCCCTCGGGTTGCTCGCCCTCGAGCAGGAAGATGCTCTCGCTCATTGTCTACTCAGTCGGCCAATCGCGCGACGAAGTCCGCGAGCTTGCCCGGGTCCCGCAGCGGCGCTCCATGACCGAAGCACGTCAGCCGTGGGCGTAGCGCGGCGAGCCTGCGCGCCGAGACCCGGTTGCGGGCGGGGTCGGGCGTGAACACCGTCGGCGGCTCGTGCAGACCGGGGATCCCCGTTTTGACGTTGACGTTGTTGAGCACGTCTCCCAGGATCAGCACGCGGTCGGATTCGCGCCAGTAGGCGAGGTGACCGCGCGAGTGCCCCGGCACCTCGAGCACCGTGAACCCGGCCACCTCGTCCCCCTCGATCAGCGCCCGGGCGACGGGGTGCGGCGGCCCCGTCCAGAAGCGCTGCTGCAGGTAGTTCACCAGTCCCGGCGCCTGCGAGCTCGAGATCCCGCCGAGGGTCTCCATCGCGGGCACGTCGCCCTGGCCGCACCACAGCGGAATCCGCAGCCGTTCGCAGATCGCGTGGCTCGAGCCCTGGTGGTCCGGGTGCGCGTGCGTGAGCGCGTGGGTGCTCAGCTTGCGCCCCGCCAGCTCGCGCATGATGCGCTTCTCCGCCTGGCGGGTGGCGGCGTCCAGCATCACGTCGCCGATCAGGTACACGTTGATCGCGTTCGGCGGCCACCCGCGCAGCAGATACACGTCCTCAGCGAGCTGCTTCATCCGTGGGTCCCACTGCCGATCGCGTTCATGCGCGCGAGCCCTCCCAGGAGAAGCCGCGCACCGCGAGGTACAACCCAAACACGCCCCAGATGGCGATCACAGCGAGCGAGTCAAGGTGGCTGGAGAGTCCCGAGCCGGTGACCATCGCGCCCGAAAGCCCGTCGATCAGCGGCTTCAGTGGCAGCGCTTCAGCGATCGTGCGCACGAAGCCCGGCGCCCCATTCTTGTCGTCGAAAACGAAGAACGACACGAACACGACCGGGAGGAAGACCGCGTTCACATACGCGGCGGTCGACTCGAAGTTGGGGATCATGTGTGCGAACGCCACGCCCAGCGCGGCCAGGCTGACGACACCGACGATCACGAACACGATCAGCTCGCCCCAGTGCAAAGGCCAGCCGATGTTGAAGAACACGCGCCCGGCGAGCACGATGATCGCGATCTGAAGCGCCGTGTTGGTGACCGCGTTCGCCGCCACGCCGCCGAAGTAGGAGATCGTCGGCAGTGGCGTGCCGCGGATGCGCTTGAGCACGCCGCGCTCGCGCAGGAACACAATGTTGTAGGCGAGCGCTGTGAACGTGGTGGACATCACGCTCATGCCCGCGATCGACGGCACGAGCTTGTTGAGGTCGTGTTGATTGCCGCTGAGAATCACCCCGCCCGCGGCCAGGAACAGCAGCGGCAGCACGAAGTTGAAGAACGCGGCGCTGGGATTGCGCCAGAACATCCTGCGCTCCAGCCGGTATTGGCGCCAACTCAGCACCAGCGCGTCAGGCACGGCTGGCCTCCCGGCGAGAGCCGCGCCGGCGGGGAGCGTCGTGCGTCGTGGCGTCCGCGTCCGCGTCGGCGTCGGCTGTCAGTTCCAGGTACACGTCCTCGAGCGTCGGGCGGCCAACCGACAGCTCCTCCAGGCGTTCCCCGCGCGCAAGCGCCGCGTTGGTGAGCTCATGCAGCAGACTCGTCGGGTCGTTGGTCTCCCGCTCGATCAGCGCCCCCGCGGCGTCGCGGTAGGCGACGCGATAGCGCGGCCCACCTGAGTTCCCACCCGCGCCGGGTGAGTGGCCCGGTGAGTGGGCAATCAATTCATGCGGCGGGCCGATCGCGAGCACGCGCCCATCCTTGACGATCGCCACGCGGTCGGCCAACGCCTGCGCCTCCTCTAGATAGTGAGTCGTCAAGAGGATCGTCTTGCCGAGCTCCCGCAGCGAGCGCATCGTCTCCCACGCGGCTCGGCGTGCCTCCGGATCGAAGCCGGTGGTGGGCTCGTCGAGGAAGATCAACTCCGGGTCGCCGACCAGTGCCAGCGCGAAATCCAGGCGTCGCAACTGCCCGCCGGAGAGCTTGCGGCTGCGCTCGTCAGCCTTCTCCTGTAGGCCCGCCAGCTCGAGCACCTCCTCGACCTTGCGCGGATGTGGGTAGAAGCGCGCCCAATGCGTAAGTGCCTCGCGCGGCGTGACGTGGCTGTAGATGCCGCCGGATTGCAGCACGATGCCGATGCGCCGGCGCAGCCCAGTCGAGCGATGCGCGGGGTCGTGGCCGAGCACCGAGACCTCACCGCTCGTGCGGCTGCGATATCCCTCGAGGATCTCCACCGTGGTCGTCTTGCCGGCTCCGTTTGGGCCAAGCAAACCGAACACCTCGCCCCGCTGCACGGTGATGTCGATGCCGCGTACAGCCTCGTAGTCGCCGTAGCGCTTATGCAGGTCGCGTACCTCGATTGCGTGGCCGCCGTCATCGCTCACGCCTGCGATCTTCTCAAGATCGCGCCCGCGGCACTGCGCCCAACGTGGCTCGCGTCGTGCGATCGCCTCCGGGCTGTACAGCCGCAAAGGGCGCTGAACAGCCAGCGCGGCTGGGTCAGACGAGTACGTACCAGCTGCGCCAGGGCAGATCGCGAAGCGTCACCTTCACGGTTTGGTGGCGCCGCGCAAAGAACTCATCGACCGCTGTCTTCACGCCAAACTCGGCATCCGCCGCGTCCACGTCCATGTAGTCGTGGCCGCATAGGACCCCTCCCGGTCGCACCTTGTCGACCCACGCTTTGAGGTCTTCCATCACGAACTCATAGCCGTGGCGGGCGTCGAGGTAGACGAAGTCCATCGAGTGGTGGGGGATGGCAGCGGCTGCTTGCTCGCCATACATGCGCCAAACGCTGCTGCGTTCGCCGAACGGCGCCAGCCGTTTGACCGTCTCGTCATACAGCGCGTCATGCTGCTCTTGGGTGACATTGGCGGCGTCGTGATAGTCAGCCTCGGCCGCCTTCCATGGATCGACAGAGATCAGATGCCTGCCGTTCCAGCTGTTGAGCAGGGATTGCGAGAACAATCCCTGCTGTACGCCGACCTCAACGCCACAGCCGATTAATCCTCGAGCGTTGAACAGCAGCGGCAGCTCGTGGCGATCGAGCAGCTGCACGTACGGCGTGTGATACAGCGGACGGCTAGCTCGCTTTAGTCCGTCATAGACGGAGCGAACGACCTCACTGTCAGCGGCCCGAGCCGATAGCCTCAGGTAGCGACTATGCGAGGCGGAGGCGGCAGCCGGCCTGTCCATCGCGCGAGCATAGCGTCGCGCGATCGGATTCCTAAGCTACCAGTGCACTCCACGCGTGAGCGTCGCCATTGCGATCTGCTCGAACGACACGTGCTCCTCGACCTCGGCGTGACCCTTGGATGCGGCGGAGTCGGGGAACACTCGGTAGGCGAGGTGCAGCAGCCGGTCGACGGTGCTCGGCGAGAGCGTGTAGGCGACTTCCCCGAACCTGCCCATCCGCGTGCCCATCTCCTTGGGGCGCGCGCGCAGCGCCTCGCAGATCATGTCGGCGGCCTCCTCCGGGCTGATCGCCGGGAACGCGTCGTACATCTTCGTGGGGGCGATCATCGGCGTGCGCACAAGCGGCATGTGGATCGTCGTGAACGTGACGCCGTCACCGATCACCTCGGAGGCGACCACGCGCGAGAAGGCATCCAGCGCGGCCTTCGAGGCGACATACGCGGAGAATCGCGGCGGGTTGGTCTGCACGCCGATCGAGGACACGTTGACGATGTGCCCCGAGCCGCGCTCGCGCATGTGCGGCAACAGGCCGATGATCAGCTTCACCGCACCGAAGTAGTTGAGCTGGATCGTCCGTTCGAAGTCGTGGAAGCGGTCGTAGCTGAGCGCGATCGAGCGTCGGATCGAGCGCCCGGCGTTGTTCACCAGCATGTCGACGTTGCGGTGGTCGGCGAGCACGCGCTCGAGCAGCCGTTCGATCGACTCGATGTCGGAGATGTCCGCTGCGTAGACGTACGCGGTGCCGCCGCCGGCGACGATCTCCGCGCGTACCTCCTCCAGCTTGTCCACGTTGCGCGCAACCAGCAGCGGCACGCCGCCCGCCTCGGCGACCTTCAGTGCGGTGGAGCGCCCGATGCCGGAGGAGGCGCCCGTGATCAGCACGTGCTTGCCGTCCAACGCCTGCTTGAGCGTCGCGCCACGGCGCAGCTGGTTGTCCATCTCGCGCTCCCAGTAGTCCCACAGACGTCCCACGTAGTCGCGCAGCGGCGGTGGCTGCTCCAGGGGTGTGCCGGTGAGCGCGTGCGTGGCCTCGCGGGTGTCGAAGCGGGGCACCAGCTCCATGTGCGCGAGTACCTCCGAGGGGATGCCCAGATCGCGCAGCGCGAGGCTGCGTGCCTGGCGCAGCGGCGGCAGCGCGAATGCCAGCTTCAGCGGCCACTTCGGCAACGGGTCGGTCAGGCGTTTGTCGATGTTCACCGCAAAGCGGGGAGCGTGCGCGACCGCCGCCAGTTCGTTGATCAAGTCCTCCACCCGCTGTGGGCGCGGGTCCGTGAGGCTGAACGCCTTGCCATCCAGCTTGGGCTCGTGCGCGATGTGCTCGAGCGCGCTCGCCACCCAGTCGACGGGCACCACGTTCGTGTACCCGAGATCCAGCCCCACCAGCGGCACCCACTCGGGCAGTATCTGGCGCAGCCGCTGGATCGCCTTGAAGAAGTAGTACGGGCCGTCGATCTTGTCCATCTCACCCGTGATCGAGTCGCCGACCACGATCCCCGGCCGGTACACGCGCCAAGGGACATATGGCTGCTCGCGAACGATCCGCTCGGACTCGAACTTCGTGCGGTGATATGGCGAGGGCAGACGCTGACCCTCGTCGAACATGTCCTCGCCGAAGACACCCCTGTAGTTGCCGGCCACCGCGATCGAGGAGACGTGGTGCAGGCACTTGGCATCCACCGCCCGCGCCAGTTCCACAGCATGGGTGGTGCCGCCGACGTTGACCGCCGTATTGCGCTCGGCAGGAGCGGTCATGTCGTACACGGCCGCGAGGTGGAAGAAGTGATCGATCTTGCCCCGCAGCTCCTCGACCTGTTCCTTCTCGATGCCCAGCAGCGGCCTGCGCAGGTCGCCGATCACCGGCTTCACGCGCTCGGCCGCGGAGGCGCCAGCGGTCAGGCTCCAGCGCTCGATCAGGTCGTCTAGCCGGCCTTTCGAGCTGTCGCGCACGAGCACGTACACATCGCCCTGGCGGTTTGCCAGCAGCTGCTCCACCAGCCGGCGCCCGATGAAGCCGGTTGCTCCTGTTACGAAGTAGGCCATCGCTCAGCCGAGCATACCTGGAGGTGGGGGCTGGCGAGCGAAAAGAGTCGGTTTCCGGTGCGCCTTCCCAATGGGTTGTTGCGACACCCGGAGCCCAGGCGATACCGGACAGATACCGGACAGTCACAAATGTGACCTAAGTGTGCCAAGACTGTGCACACATGGTTACAATATGTGTATGGCTATTGATGTCCACTAAATACATGCGATGGTGACAAATGGTGAGACGAACAACGATCAATCTGGATTCGGATCTCGTGGCCGATGCGCGTGAGGTACTGAAGACGCGAAACACCACCGACACTGTGCATGACGCCCTGCGTGACGTAGTGCGTCGCGATCGTCTGAAGCGACTGACCGAATGGGAGCTGGAGGGGCTGACGCTCGAGAGCATCAAGGAGATGCGGCGCCCACGCATGGAAACGAAGCCGTGGGGCAGGCTCTTCGAGCAGTGATGCAGCTCGCTGACACCACCGCGTGGCATCTGTCGCGTCGCCTGCCAGAGTTGCGGGATCTATTCGACCAGAAGACGCTCTCTGGAGGCGTCGGCACATGTCCTATGGTCACGCTGGAGTTGCTGCAGAGTGCTCGCAACGGCAGGGAGTTCGATCAGCATAGATTTCAGCTGAACGAACTGCCACAGTTCCCGATCGCCGCAAACGAGTGGACGCGTGCGATCGACGTCTACCGCGAGCTGGCTCATCAAGGCGGTGCTCATCAGCGCAGCGTCGGCCACGCAGACCTGCTGATTGCGGCAGCCGCGGAGTCAGCGGGAGTTGAGCTGCTGCATTACGACGAGGACTTCGATCGCATCGCGGCGATCACCGGTCAGCCGACGTGCTGGATCGTGCCCCGCGGAAGCCTTTAAAGCACCGCGCGTCCCCGCCAGCCAAGCGAAGCCGATCAGGCCCCCGCGCCAGCTCCCCCGCGTCCCTCGCCAGCGGCAAACCGCGCAGCCCCGCGCGCGCCGTCTTCGAACACTTCTGGCCCATGCTTGGCCTCCAGCTCCAGTGCGTCGGCCAGCGGCATCCCGAAGCCCTCGATCGCGGCGCGCCGGTCGGCCAGCATCGTGCGCTGGGGGAAGCGCGCGAGCCCCTCGGCGAGCTCCAGCGCCCGCTCCAGATGTTTCCCAGGTGCCACCACCTCGGTGAGCAGCCCCATCGACAGCGCCTCGGGCGTGTCGATGATGCGCCCGGTCAGGATCAGATCCAGGGCACGACCGAGGCCGACGATGCGCGGCAGGCGCTGGGTGCCGCCATCGATCAGCGGCACGCCCCAGCGGCGCTCGGGGTAGCCGAGCTTGGAGCCCTCGGTGGCGATCCGCAAATCGCACCACAGCGCCAGCTCGAGGCCCCCGGCCAGGCAGAACCCGGAGATCGCGGCGATCGTCGGCTTGGAAGACGTCAGGCGGGTGAAGCCCATCGGCCCCTCATCGCTCATCAGCCGCTCCACCATCGTCTCCGTCGCCTTCAGGTCGGCGCCCGCGCAGAACGACACCCCGCCGGCCCCCGTCAGCACCATCACCCGCGCATCGTCGTCCTCCTCGAAGCGCAGGTAAGCCTCGTGCAGTGCCGCCGCGGTAAAGCCATCCACGGCATTGCGCCGGTGCTGGCGATCGATCGTGACGATCGCCGCCGCGCCGCGGCGCTCATAAAGGACAGCCTCCGGCTCAGCGCCGGCCATCGGACCGCTGCTACCAGCCGCCGCGCCAGCGAGCGTTGCTCAGCAGCGCTTTTTGTGCGGCCTTGCGTGCGTCCTTGCGCTTGTCCAGGCGGCCCTGGATCATGCTCATGAGGAACACGAACGTCGGGAAGAAGATGATCAGGATGAAGCCGGTGTCGACGATCGTTTTGTCTTGTGTGGCTCCGTAGAAGCCACGGCCGTCGTTGAAGGCGCTCGCGGCCGGGGCCAGCACGAGCAGTGCGAGCAGCGTGAGCGGAACGAGCGTTGCGAGCAGACGTTTGCGCATCGGTTGCCGCGATCCTATCGAAGCAAACGGAGGGTTGTATGTGCGCCAGGCGCCTACCATCAGCAACCGATGGCGCTACTGATCGCATCCGATATGCACAAGGACATGGCCGGCAAGCCGCTGCTGCGCGGCGTGTCGTTCAAGCTCGAGCGCCGCGAACGGATGACGATCGCCGGTCGCAACGGCGCGGGCAAGACGACGCTGCTGCGGATGCTCGCAGGCGAGACCTCGATCGACCGGGGCGAGCTGAGCGTTGCCAAGGGCGTGCGCATCGCGCTGCACGACCAGCGCCCGCCGCGCGAGCGGGGGATGGCGCTACGCGACTATCTGCTGTCGGGCTGCGCGGAGGAGCTGCAGATCGAGGCCGAGCTGGGCAAGCTCGAGGAGCAGATGGCCGCCGGCGCCAGCGACGAGGCGACCTACGATCGCTACGCGCGCGCGCAGGCACGGCTGGAGTCTCGCGGCGGATACCTGTGGCGCAACCGCGCCACCGCAATGGCACACGGCCTCGGCTTTCGCGAGGCCGATCTCGATCGCCCGCTGGACACGTTCTCCGGCGGGCAGCTGACGCGCGCCTCGCTGGCGCGGGCGCTTGCCACGGGCGCCGACGTGCTGCTGCTGGACGAGCCCACCAACCATCTCGACATCGAGTCGCTGGAGTGGCTGGAGCAAACGCTCGTCGATCTCGATGCGGCGGTGGTGCTGGTGGCCCACGACCGCTGGTTCCTGGAGGCGGTTGGCACGGCTGTGCTCGAGCTCGAGGCCACCCGCTCGCGCTTCTTTGCCGGCACCTGGCATCAATGGCGGCGCGAGCAGGCCGCCCGGGAGATGGCGCTGGGCAAGTCGATCGACAAGCAGCAGGCGGAGATCGAGCGGATGGAGCGTTTCATCGAGCGCTTCCGCTACAAGGCTACGAAGGCCAAACAGGCGCAGTCTCGGGTGAAGAGGCTGAACAAGATCGAGCGGATCGAGCGCGACCCGCGCGATGGCAAGGGGTTGGAGTTCGAGTTTGCGGCCCCCGAACGCTCGGGGCGCGTGATCTTCGAGCTGCTCGACGGCCGCGTCGAGATCGGAGATGAGCATTTGCTGCTGCTCGATCATGCCGAGCTGTGGTTGGAACGCGGCGAGCACGTTTCGCTGGTGGGGCCCAACGGCACCGGCAAGACAACGCTGATCGAGACGCTCGCCGGGCGAAGGCCGCTCGCGGCGGGCAAGCTCAGCACCGGCCACAACGTCAAGGTCGGTTACCTGTCCCAGCACGCCGATGAGCTCGGCGCGGGTGGACCCGCGGAGCAGAGCGTGGTGGAGGCCGCGCAGCGTGCCACCGGCCTCAGCCCCGGCAAGGCGCGGGCGCTGCTTGGGGGTTTCCTGTTCTCCGGCGAGGATGCTGAGAAGCCGCTGAGCGGTCTCTCCGGCGGCGAGCGCCGGCGGCTGTCGCTGGCGGTGCTCGTCCAGTCCGGCGCCAACGTGCTGATCCTGGACGAGCCGACCAATCATCTCGACATCGAGAGTCGCGAGGCGCTCGAGGACGCATTGCGGGGGTTCCCCGGCGCGATCCTGCTGGTTTCCCACGACCGCGCGCTGCTGGATGCGGTTGGCACCCGCACGGTCGCCGTCGAGGATCGCTCGCTGCGCAGCTACACGGGCGGCTGGCCTGAGTACGTCCGCGTACGCGACGAGCGTCGAGCGGCATCCTCTGGCCGGACGGGCAAGGCGGACGGAGCGCCCGCCGAGCCGCTCAACCACGCCACTGGCGCCGGGGGTGGGGCGAGCAACGGCTCTCGCGCCTCGGCGCACGCAGTCAACGGGCGCGCAGATGGTGCGCCACCGGACAGCGGGGCAACAAAGAAGAAGCCCAAGTCCAACAGCGGCGGGCCGTCGAAGAATCGGCTGAGTGCACAGCAGAAGGCTGAGCAGACGGTTGAAGAGGCGGAGGCCGCGCTGAGCGTGCTGGAAGCGGAGCTGGCCGACCCGACGGCATGGGCTACGCGCTATGAGTCGGCCAAGTCGGAAGCTCGCCACACGGCGGCCAAGCGCGCCGTGGATGAGGCATATGCCTCGCTCGAGGCGTTGGTCGATTAGCCCGCGGCCGCGGCTATTCTGTGGGTGTGAGCGAACAGATGAAGACGGCGCGCAACGTGGCGATCCTGGTGGCGATCGCCGCCGCGGTGTTCTTCATCCCGGGGGGTGGACGCGCCGCTCGCACGTTCGAAGCGGTGCTGATCGCCGCTTTTGCGCTCGGCATCGGTTTCGTCGGGTTGCGCGGATATCGCGAATACCGCATCTCGCTGCACAGCCTCGGCGACTATCACCGCGGGCTGCTGTATGGCGCGGTGGCGCTGGCGATGTTCGAGTGGATCGGGTATCGCCGCATGTGGCAGACCAGCCTGGGCGAGCTCGCGTGGTTCGTGCTGGCGGGCATCGGGGTGTACGCGCTGCTGACGGTTTACCGCCAGTGGCGCTCTTACAACGCCTACTGAGGTGGACGCGGGCGCGAGCCTCGCCGCGCAGCGGCGCGCGCTACCCGATCAGCCGGGTGTTTACCTGTTCAGGGACGTAAACGGCCGGGTCATCTACGTCGGCAAGGCCAAGTCGGTGCGCAAGCGCGTGGCTTCGCACTTCGCCAAAGTCCAAGTGTCGAGCAGCCCTGGGCACGCGGAGATGGTCGCGCTGGTGGAGCCCATCGAGTGCGTGGTGGTGG
>DATBYJ010000099.1:0-4713 GCA_036513795.1 Solirubrobacteraceae bacterium
CCGGACGCCTACGACCGTTGACCCGCGATGCGGGGCTCTCACTTGGCGACCGGGCGTGCCTAGCGCTGGCGCGACGGCTGGACGCTCCAGCTCTGACAGCCGACACCGATTGGCAAGGGGTAGCTCACGGTGTCGAGCTGCACCCGATCCGCTGAGCACTGATCGCCGCCAGCCTCCGCGTTCGTCCTGCGGTACGCCTGCTGGTACGAGGCTCCACGAACTCCCAGGAACACTGTATTTACCGGCATTCACGCGCGGAGGGCCGACCCTCGTAATGAAGGGGTCCGGGGTTCGAGTCCCCGCGTCGGCTTCACAAAAAGCCCGCAAACCGAGCACTTTCAACGTAGCAACAGGCTCGGCGGAAGGCAAGGATTTCCCCAGAGATTTCCCCAGGGGGCGTTCAGAGGGCGTAGA
The DNA here is from genome assembly GCA_036513795.1 of Solirubrobacteraceae bacterium. Classification (GTDB taxonomy): domain Bacteria; phylum Actinomycetota; class Thermoleophilia; order Solirubrobacterales; family Solirubrobacteraceae; genus Palsa-744. Next base: position 415 of record DATBYJ010000099.1, read on the forward strand.
GGGGTCTGGACGGATGCAGAAGGGCTCCCCGTCCACGGGCTGACGAGCCCACGGCCAGCGGCGCGATCTGCCATCACCTTGGAAGGCGGCAGAAGCCGGTTAGGGCTTGGCCTGCTTGGCGAGCCAGCCTTCGAGCATGTGGCGCGTGAAGCGGATATGCCGCCCGACCCGAAGGCAGGGCACCCGGCCCGCGCGCACCGCCTCATAGACCCAGCTCGTTCTGACCGACAGCAGGCGCGCGGCCTCCTCGGGGCGGAGCAGCGGGCCCTCGGCCAGCGTGGTTGCTGCACCTGCCGATGTTGGTCCTTTCATGCCCGTATAGACCGGCAGGAGGCTGGAGCGGCCAACGAGTTCCGCTGCACCTGTTGATGCTGCTGCTTCAGCTTGCTCGGCCTGCCGGCGATGATTACATTGGCGGCCTGTGTGGGCCGCTGGGTATGCTGCGCGATGTGCCTACCGGCCGTCATGCGTTCAATCCGCTGGATCGTGTTGAGCTCGGGCGGAGTGTCGGCCAGGCGTTGCTGTTGAGCCCGTGCGAGGAGCTGCCGCCGGACCGGTTTGAGGGTGCCGGCATCTACGCGATCTACTACCAGGGAGATTTCAAGCCGTACCGGCCCGTCGCGCTAGCGGGTTGTGAGTGGCCAATCTACGTGGGAAAGGCGATGCCTCCTGGCGCCCGCAAGGGATTGGTTGGACTCGACGCCTCGCCAGGCCGGAAGCTCTATGAACGGTTGCGCCAGCATCACAACTCCGCGAAGGCCGCCACGAATCTCGATGAGCGAGACTTTCGCTGCCGCTACCTGGTCGTTGATGACATCTGGATCCCGCTGGCGGAGCGTCTGCTGATCGGTCATTACCGTCCGCTGTGGAACGGTGTCGTCGATGGCTTCGGTATCCACGCGCCAGGTGGCACGCCTGGCGGGACGACTGGACGCGCTGGCCAGCAAAAGTCGGCCTGGGACACCTTGCACCCAGGCCGATCGTTCGCCAAAGGCCGGTCGGCGCGAGTCAGCGCCGCGAAGATCCGCAATCTGATCGACGAGCACCTTGACGCCTACCCTCCGCAACCGGGCGAACCACCCGTCCTGGCTGAGCCTCCGCTACTGGACGCGCCCGAGGACCTCGACGACGTGGAGCAATAGCGGCACAAAGCTGACACGGTATTGGCACAAAGTTGCGTTTTGCGGCACAAAATGATGCCTAGCATCGGTTGGCTATGGCCGCCGCCAAAATTTCCGCCGTGCTCCGCGGTAGTGTCACGACGATGTCGCTAGGTTTTGAGCTGGCGCGACGGCCAGCCGATGTCATTTCGCCCTCAGCCGTCGGCACCTCGATCGAGCTGTTCGCCGGGGGTGGCGGCCTGGCACTAGGCGTTCACGACGCCGGCTTCCAGCACCTACTCGTCAACGAGCTCGATCGGCGCGCGTGCGAGACCTTGCGGGAGAACGTCGCGGATGACTTCGAGTCCCACAGCAACGATGAGCGATGGCCGCTGCTTGCCGGTGATGTCGCCGCGATCGACTGGGATTCCTTTGAGGGCCGTGTCGACTTGCTTGCTGGCGGCGCTCCTTGTCAGCCGTTCTCGCTAGGTGGTCGTCACCGTGGCGATCAGGACAAACGCAATCTGTTCCCCGAAGTCTTTCGCGCCCTGCGCGAGGTGCGTCCCAGAGCCTTCCTGCTCGAGAACGTACGAGGCCTCTTGCGGGAGTCGTTCCGACCCTATTTCGACTACATCCTCGATCAGCTACGCGAACCGTATCTGTCGCCCAAGCGTGGTGAGACGTGGGAGCGACACAAGTCGCGCCTTGAGCGCCAAGGGCCCCCCAAGGGCGCCGAGAGTGATCGCTACGTCGTGTACAAGCTGCTTGTCAACGCTGCGGACTACGGCTTGCCGCAGAACCGCCACCGCGTTCTCATCGTGGGCTTCCGGGAGGACCTGGGAATAGAGTGGACCTGGCCCGAGGCAACTCATAGTCGTGAGGCGTTGCTGTGGGCCCAGGCCCACGGTTCCTACTGGAAGGAACATGGCATAAGGGATCCCAATGGTTCGGGTGCACGTCGGGGCCAGCCGCGACTTGAGCGCAAGCCCACGGAGCTTCCCTGGCGAACCCTTCGTGACGCGATCAAAGGGCTCCCAGAGCCTGTGGATGGGAAGGAGCACCCGACGATCGCCAATCATGTCGGTACCCCAGGTGCCCGTCTGTATCAAGGGCACACAGGCAATCCACTGGACTGGCCAGCCAAGACGGTGAAGGCCGGAGTGCATGGTGTGCCGGGAGGAGAGCATGTGCTCTTGCGTGACGACGGAACGCACCGCTATTTGACGGTCCGTGAGTGCGCGCGCCTGCAAGGCTTCCCGGACTCCTACCGGTTCACCGGGCCTCGAAGTGAGACGATGCGCCAGATCGGGAACGCCGTACCAGTACCGCTAGCGCGACTAATCGCCGTCCGGATAGCCGATAAGCTCGCTGGAACACTACGTCCAGCGCATGCAGATAACGAAGCCTCGACGAGATCCCGCTGTCACCTCCCGGATGATGGCAGCGGTCAAGCACAAGGACTCACGAGCTGAGCTCGCGCTTCGCCGTGAGCTCCATGCTCGCGGCGTGCGCTACCGAATCCACGCCAAAGACGTCCTCGGCTGTCCTGACATCGTCGTGCGAAAGCGCGGTGTCGCCGTATTCGTGGACGGAGACTTCTGGCACGGCAACGCGCACAACCGCCGAGGCCTAAAGAATCTCGAGGATCTTTTTCCCAGCAACAAGGAGTTCTGGGTGCCAAAGATCCGCCGGACGATAGAGCGCGACCAAGAAGTCACCGCCAGACTACAGGCCGCCGGCTGGCAAGTGGTGCGCCTCTGGGAGGAAGACGTGCTGGAAGCCCCCACTGCCGCCGCCGATACCGTTGAGCACCTCCTACGAGGTAGATAAACATGTCGCGCTGGGGCCCACAGCCTCCACTAGCCGAGGTCTGGAAGGTGCCAACTGGCCCACGATCTCAGCAAGCCGCCGAACAGGACAAGGCCGCCGGTGGACGCTCCGCACGGACCGTCAGGCTCCTCGATGGAAGGACCGCCACGGGCTCCATCCGCCTAAAGCATCTCCCAAAGAGCCGCCGGATCTACGCCTACCTGCGCTACAGCGTCAACGGACAAACCAGGACCAAGTACGCCGGTGACGCCACCGCCGACACACGCGAGAAGGCCCTGAAACAGGCGTGGAGCCAGGCACAGACCGACGGACTCATGGTCGAGCAAGCGGTGGATGACGCGGTCTGACAGTGGCCGAATGGCTCGGCGGAGAGCCGCCATACGGCGACTGGATTACGAGCCCCCGCTCACCGCGAAAGTCCAAGACGAATCCAGTCGATCACCGCGAGGTCAACGTAGCGGCCGTTGGGATGGACTTCCTCCACGAGCGCGACCCGCTCGCCATCCTCGAACAGCTCGCTGTAGCCAGGTCGTTCATGGGACCGGCGCCCGCGCCGATCAGTTGGTTATCTGGGCGGCTTCGAGAATTGTCGATCGCGAGCAATCCATCGAATGAGCCGCAGGGAAGCGGAAGCTGGTCACGTCCTCCGACCCCGGAGGCTGTTGAGAACGTGAAGCCCGCGGAGCTGTGTGGGCCGCGCCGCAATCGTGGTACACTCACAGTATGGCCCACACTGAGAGGCGCATCACTGTCGGCGACCGTGGGCGACTTGTTTTGCCGTCCGCTGTGCGCCGTGAGCTGGACCTGAAACCCGGTACTCACATGCTGCTGAGCACCGAGAACGACGGCTCGTTGCGACTGCGCCCATATCGTGCCGTGGCCGAGCAGAGTCGCGGACTGCTCCGTGGCCTCCCTGGAGGGTCGATGGTGGACGAACTGCTCGCCGAGCGGCGCGCAGAAGCCGCACGCGAGGACGCCGAGTAGTTGGCGCCGGTACTCGACGCCTCGGCGCTTCTCGCGCATCTTCGAGACGAGCCCGGCGCCGACGTTGTTGCCGAGGCAATTGCCAGCGGTGCGGTGATCTCGACCGTCAATCTTGCCGAGGTATTCAGCCGCGTCGCCGATCGGGGAGGCGACCCGGCGAAGCTCGCGGCTGAACTGACCCAAAGCGGACTACTCGATGGCGCGATCACCGTCGAGCCGTTCACGGCCGCTGACGCCATCGATGCCGGACGCCTACGACCGTTGACCCGCGATGCGGGGCTCTCACTTGGCGACCGGGCGTGCCTAGCGCTGGCGCGACGGCTGGACGCTCCAGCTCTGACAGCCGACACCGATTGGCAAGGGGTAGCTCACGGTGTCGAGCTGC
>DATBYJ010000100.1:0-26536 GCA_036513795.1 Solirubrobacteraceae bacterium
GTCCGACCGCCGCGTCATCCTGCACCATACGAGTGACCTCCTGATCCCGGGCCGCGACAGCCGCAATCTGTCGCTACCAAGCCCGATTCAGGAGGTCATTCTTTGCTCACCACCGGACAACACCGGTGGATCCAGGCTTAGGCGCTAAAGAGCGCGGGTCAGGCGGGCTGGATCGTCGGCCAGTCCAGCTGCTCGGCCAGTCCCTCTGCTCCCAGCTCGAGGAGCCGACTGTGCTCAACTGCACGGTATTCGCTGTCCTCGAGCGCCAGCCAACTGACCGAGCGCTCCTGCGGGTCGACGATCAACACCTCGTCGACATCGTGGGCGGCGTAGAAGGGAAGCTTCTCCCAGCTCTCATCACCCGGAGAGACGATCTCGATCACTAGCGCGGCGGTTGGGTGCCATACACCCCCGGGAGGGCTGCGGTGCAGAGCGCTGTCTGGCACCCGGAAGTCGTGTTCTGACTCACCGAGATTGCTCTGCCCGATCATGATCAGGCCGACGGCCGTCGCGAAGGGGCCAAGCAGCCGGTGAAGCTGCGATTCGATTGCGGCGTGTGGCCCGGAGGGAGCGGGAACCATGTGGTACACACCCTGCCAAACCTCGTCGAGGCGATCAAGACCAGATCGGCGCCGGCCCTCGAGAACCTCGCCGAGTCCCGCTGTGGGAGGGTCCAGGATCAACGTTCGCACACTGCTAAGCGTAACAGTGCAGCGTGCTCGAATATGCCCTCGCGCATGCCCCCGAGCGTTACGTCGAGGCGGCAACGCTGTCCTCGGGGCTGAGGCGAACATCGGGACGTGCGCCGCGCGCTGCGCACCGAGCCCAACGTCTCGCTGGCCGTTGTATTTGGCTCGTTCGCTCGCGGCGACGACACGGTGGAATCCGACGTTGACCTGCTTGTGGCGCTGCGCAATCCTGGGTTGCAAGAGCGTGTCGCGCTGACCGAGCGTCTACGCAGGAGTACCGGGCTGACCGTGGAGGTGGTAGCGCTTGAGGATGCAGCAAGCCGCCCGTCGCTGATGGTCGAGATCGTGCGGGACGGCCGAGTGTTGATCGACCGTGACGGGCGCTGGGCCCATCTCCGCGCACAGAAAGGTTGCATCGCGGTTCGGGCAGAGCGCGATCGGCAGCTGTTGGCCGAGCGCGCTCGTGATGCCGCGAGCGTCTTCGCGAGCGCGGACGCGGGAGGCAAGTGAGTCCGCCGCGCGCACAGAGAACCACAGTCCAGCTACGCGACAGCTACAACGAAACCCTCGACGCTCTGCGTCGACGGTTCGAGACAGCCGTCGCTCAGTTTCCTCCGAACCTCGACGAGCAAGCGCTTTCAGCAGCCTGGCACTCCCCTACGCGAAGCGGTCGAGCAGCAAATTGAGAGCACGCCGCGTCTGGTCACGAGCATCGTGTCATGGGTTGATTCGTGGCCCAAGTCAACAGCAGAGCAGTGGCCTTAGCAAAGCCTGGCCCGCCACGCAAGCAAGAAGAGTCATTCCACTGGGCCGCCTCACCGCCGGTTGACGTTGACCCTGCCGTTGCGCCCCACTGGGGGCGATCGTGCATCTGTCGACCCCACTTTACTCTAGGAGTATCGTTTCCAACTAATCACATGGACGCGATCTGGCGTCGGCGGGTGGACTTCCCAAAACCTTCACGTCTGCCCCGCGGCCGACCTCTAGCGTGCGTCGCGCTCGACCTGTGGATTACCCCCTCACCGGGAGCCTGCATGGATCGCCTTTCAAACTTCACACCACGAGCAGCGCCCACCAGCACCAACCTCGTGCGGGATCCCGCCACCGCGGTCCTACCGCCTGGTGGAATCGGCCTTGCCAAGGGCCGTCCAGCCGCGGTCTCGCCGCTGTCCGGGCGCATCAGCCTCAGCCACGACTACCTGCTCGTCATGCGCGGGGCCGAGCGCACCTTTGCTGCGATCGCCGATCTCTATCCACAGGCGCCCATCTTCACGTTGCTGTACGACGAGCAGGGGACCGACGGACGCTTCGCCGGGCGCCCGGTCACGACCTCGTCGCTGCAGCGGTTCGGCATCGACCAATCCGCGTTCAGGCGCCTGCTGCCGCTGTATCCGCATGCGATCGAGCGGTTGAAGCTGCCCCAGTCGGACGTTGTGCTCAGCAGTAGCAGCGCCTTTGCCCACGGCATTCGCGTACCCGACGGCGCTGTGCACATTTGCTACTGCTACACGCCGTTCCGCTATGCCTGGGACGAGGAACGCTACGCGCTCGGTGAGATCTCGCCGCTGCTGCGTCCACTTTTACGCCAACAGCTGCGCAGTATCCGCAGATGGGACCTCGCTGCCAGCCGCAGGGTGGATGCCTACATCGCTATCTCCGAGCTCAGCCGCAAACGCATCAAGCGCCACTACGGCCGCGACGCCCCCGTCATCCATCCGCCCGTGGAGACCGATCGCTTCCAGCCTGGTACGCCCGGCAACAAGCTGCTGATCGTCTCAGAGATCCTCCCGCACAAGCGTCTGCACATTGCCCTGGAGGCTGCTCGGCGCGCACACGCACCGATCCAGGTGGTCGGTGCCGGCCCGCATCTCAGCGCGCTCAAAGACGCCTACCCGGAGGCTGAGTTCCTCGGCCGCGCCAGCGACAACGATCTCGTCGATCTATACGCTGGCGCCCGGGCCGTGCTGATGCCCAACATCGAGGAGTTCGGCATCACCGCCGTAGAGGCTCAAGCCGCCGGGCGACCGGTGATTGCCGCTGGTGCTGGCGGCGCGCTGGAGACGGTGCTCGACGGACGAACCGGATATCTGGCGACGCCCGATGACGTCGACTCGTTCGCCCACGCGATCCAGGGCATCGAGCAGCTCGACTTCGACCCCGTCGATGCCGTGCAAAACGCCGAGCGTTTCTCCGTCGGCGCTTTCGAGCGAAGCCTGTCCGCTTACGTCAGCGACGTGCTCGCTGGTAGCGGCCAACTCGTTCGCTAGCAGCCTCGCAGCGCCGACGCTCGCTGGCTGTGCTCTCAGTTGCTGCCGGAGGAAGTGCCATTGCGCGTCTGCGGTGAGCTCCTGGGGTGGTGCGCTGGCACCCAGCGCCGCCGTCTGGCCGCTGCCCCCGTCGAGTACTCGCCGCCTGTCGGCTGGGGTGTCGCGCCAGTCGCTCTCGCAGGCTCCGGGAGCGCCTCGCCCAGCAACGGGCCTTCATCGCTGCGTAGCCATGCGCGTTCGAACTCGATACCCAGCTGCCAAAGCGCTACGCCGCCCGCAATCGCCAAGCCGCCAGCCATAGCCGGAACCTGTCGTTCTCGTATTCGCGTCTGCATTAGCTCACCCCTTGATCTTGCCACCTGACGCCAGCGTCAAGCTAGCTCATCTTCGTGACGTCTGCAACTAAAGTTTGGGATCGTACGACAGGGTCGCATGATGGTTGGGAACGCTGATGGGGTGCTGATGACGAGCCTGGTTTCTCGATACGGCCGTCGTCGGCTGCTTACTGCGGCGATGGCGTGTCAGGTCCGAGGAGCTGCTCGAGGTAGAACCGCGTCTTCGCTTGAGGCTCCCGCAGTGGATATATGTGTCTGACGATATTGAGCGCCTCCTGGGCGCGCGTCACACCACATTCTCGCAGCAGGGTCTCGATGTCTTCTTCGTCCTCGCCGAAGCGCATTGCCATCAGCTTCATAGCCAACAGATACCTCGGTGAGGCTGTCGTTACTTCGATCCCGTCGATCTCAGGGATCTGGCGGGGGTGCTCATCAGGGCCAGGCATGAAGCCCTTGACCGCGTCGTTCAGCCAGTCCTCAGGTAGTCCAAGATCGTCAGCCACCTTCGCGGCTGCTGAGTAGATCGCGCTCTTGGGCTCGAACACCGCATCGATGTCCTTGGTTACGCGTCGCGTCGAATAAGCCAGTGCCATCGCGGCGCCACCAACAATGAAGATCTGACCGCGCACGCCCTCGCTGAGGAGCTGCTCACCGAGCGCCTTTAGCGCGATCAGGATCCTCTCCCGGTTGAACTGATGCTCAGACACGGTCAAAGACCTCGCGCGCCATGAACACTCCATGGCGGGCGAGGACCGCCGGTGTGTTCGCTAGTACGTAAGCATGGAACTCGGGTCGGCTTGTAACAAACCACCACGGCTCAGCAAAGCGTCCACTGCCGTTCACCCAACCAGGGGGCGCAATCCCGCCCTCCATCGCGAACAGCTCCGCCACGCCCGCCAGTGCGGCGTCAAAGCGCTGATCGCCTGTGGGCGGAGGCTCATCACGCAGCAGGGAAGCTTTTCCAGGCCGGGAGGAGCCCCTGAAGTCGTCAGCGAACCCGAACAGCAGCCGAAGCGCGTCCTGCTCACGACCCTGCCTAAGGTCCTCCTCAATCGTTTGTGCCAGCTCGGCTAGCGATGCTGCGCCGCGGCGCACGCGCGGGTGTGCCAGGAGCTCAACGTCGTACTCACACGCGCCCAGCAGCCTTTGCAGCGTGCTCAGGTTTGGCGTACGCGCCCCCGACTCGTATGCCGCCACGGCCGGCTGTGCCGTGCCAGCGCGTTGAGCAAGCTCCATTTGCGTGATCCCGGCTGCATGACGAGCGTCTCGGATCAGCGCTGTTAGCTCCATCCTGGACAATATACACGTTTTGATATAGCGTCGCTCGCGGCGCGGCGTAGACCGACGGGTCGTGTGGGCGCCCTCGATGACAGGCCCGCGTGGCGTAGTAGCCGCGCCATCTCATCGAAGCCCAACTGGGCAATGGCCTAAGCGTCCACGCTGTTGTTTGAAGTGGCCAGAGCGCGGGCATGTAGTTCTCCGCAGAGCGCAAAGTTCGGTTTCCTCGAACGTAGAAGTACTTTTTCCTGACGTCGGTCGATACGCAAAGCGGAGATGTCAAGCCCATCCTGATGGGCGACGATCATTGCAGCAGATGGGAGCATCCACCAGCACCCACCGCACCGGTAATCCAACCGGCAATCGCGAAAGCCTTGGGCTGCTGCTCAAGGTGCTCACTGAGCGCACCCCCGGTGTGCTCGAGGACCTCAACCGGGTCGCCCACTTCGCTACTGCCACCGCCCAGGCGATGGGGCTCTCTGACCAGGAGGTCGAGCGCGTCGAGATCGCCGCACGCCTGCACGATGTCGGCAACCTCGTCGTGCCCGACCATATCCTCGCCAAGGCAGGACCGCTCGACCCAGACGAGTGGGCCATTATGCGCACCCACCCGGAAGTCGGGCAGCGCATCTTGGCCGCAGCACCCACGCTCGCCCACGCCGCCAAAATCGTCCGCTCCCACCACGAGCGCTACGACGGCTTCGGCTACCCCGACCGGCTCGCTGGCGATGCCATTCCCGTCGGCGCGCGCATCATCGCTGTGTGTGCTGCGTTCGTCGCAATGATGCGCCATCGTCCGTTCAGCGATGCCATCACCGTCACAGAGGCACTCGCCGAGGTCAACCGCTGCTCAGGCTCGCAGTTCGACCCGCAGGTCGTGACCGTGTTCAACGAGCTCCTGCGACTCGCCCGCACCTGAACGCCCTCACCGTGCAGCGCGGTGCGCCTTCCAGCTTGGCACGCGTCGAGCGAAGATCAGCGCTCGAGCCAACCCTGATCGTCCTCAACGGCCGTCGAGTCAACGTCAGCCGGACGCATACGCCCACCGGCTCCGAAACGCCCCGTAGCTGCGACGAAGCGCATCACACGCCCGGCATAGTGGCGTGAGATCCAGCGGCGGGCGAGCTTACGCGTGGGCGTTGCCAACAGCAGCACGCCGAATACGTCGCTGATGAATCCAGGCACCACCAGCAGCAAGCCACCAAGGAAGCCAAGTGCTCCGTCCAGCGCCACAGCGCCAGGCGCGCGACGCTCCGACACAGCCAGCGACACGCGCTCGATCGCCGCACGTCCCTGGCGGCGCAGCAGCTGAACACCCAGCATCGATGTCCCGACCAGCAGCACCAGCGCCCACAGCCAGCCGATCGCTAGCCCAACCTCGATGAACACGAACACCTCCGCCACGGGCGCTGCGATTAGCAAGAGCACGAACATCGCTGTGCTCAGAGTACGCTGGCTGGTGCGAAAGCCGTCTCATGTGTGGCTGTCCGCTTCACGGACAAGGTCTGGATGATTGTTGATCGGACACATGACTGTGGAATGATGGACACATGGCTGGGCTGACATTGCTGGCGGAAGAGGTTTGCGTCAACGAGCGGACACTGCGACGCGCAGTGAGCCAAGGGACGCTTCGCGGGAATTGGTCGACGTCGCGAAAGCTCGATCTGCCCCTGTCCGAGCGTGAGTACGTACGCCGGTCGTGGGGTCTACTTTCGACACTACGGATAGCCCTACGGACGGAGCGCAACGTCCGCTTTGCGCTGCTGTTCGGCTCGACTGCCAGAGGAACAGACACACTGGCGAGCGATGTTGATGTGCTCGTCTGTCTGAGTGATGCGAGCATGGCGCGTCTCGCTGATCTCAGCGCCAAGCTCACGCGGCTCGTCGGCCGCCGAGTTGATGTGGTTGAGCTCAAAGACATCGAGTCCGAGCCAGCTGTTCTAGCGCAGATAGTCGGCGACGGGCGCGTCTTGGTAGATCGTGAACAGACGTGGCCGCGCTTGCGTCGCCGCGAGGCGGCACTGCGTCGCCGCGGCAGCCAAGATCATGCCCGACGTTTGGAAGGGGCGCTTGGCGGGATCGACCGTTTGTTTGCATCGTGAGCGCCGACGTGCCGGTTGGGCCACGCAAGGTCGATCTGGCTAGATGGCGACGAGACATCGTCCGTCACCTCGAGGACTTTCCGCGTCAATACGCTGCGCTGGACAGAGCAGGAGTTCTGACCAGTGCGACTCGGCGGAGCCTCAGAGCTTGCGCGCCCTGACAGCTGTGCCGTACGCGCAGATCTCCGTCCACGTCGAGCCGAGCTCCGAGGTGTCGAAGCGGAACGCCAGAACCGCGTTTGCGCCCTTTGCTTCAGCCTCAGCCACCAGCCTGTCTGAGGCGTGTTCGCGGCCTTCAGCAAGCATCTTCGTCATTCCCTTCAGCTCGCCGCCCACCAGCGACTTCAGCCCCGCGCCAATCTGGGAGCCAAGGTTGCGCGCACGCACGGTCAGCCCGAACACCTCACCAAAGATCTCCTCTATCTCATATCCAGGGAGGTCATTCATCGTCGAGATGATCATGGCCAAGACGCTATCAGCCGCGCGAGCCAGCTTGGCCGTCAAACCAGGCCGAGGGCGGCTAAAGTGGGGCCATGATGACCACAGCAGAGCCGATGACCGCACGCGGCGCCCACTACACCGCGCTACTAGAGACGATCGACCATCAGGGTGCCACCAAGCTGCACGCCAAAGAGCGCGAACAGCTGTTGGAAGCCGCCGACGCGTTGCTGTTCGGCGAGCCCGAGAGCCAAGAGCTAGTGCGCGCAGCCGAAGCGCTGATCGACTCCCTCGAGACCAGCGAGCGCTGGTCGGCCGAGAGCTGCGATCAGCTGCGCGAGCACCTCTATGGGTGCGACGCCGCGCCCGGTCCCGCTTGAGCCCACGCGCGAGCGCGGCCAGCCTGACCGGGCGTCACTGCTGGGCAGCCGAGTGGATCAAGCCTCAAGGGCTTCTGAGAGCTCCAGCCACGACAGCTCCAGCCGGCCGCGCTCAGTGAGCAGCAACTCGAGTTGCGACTGCAGTTCCGTTAGCTGGGTGTAGTCGCTGGCCGCAGATGCCATGCGCTCCTTCAGTTCCTGTTCTTGTGTGCTCACGCGCTCAATCGCTTGCTCCAGTCGTCCCAGCTCGCGTTCGGAGCGCTGGGTCTGCTTGCGCGCCGTGCGGATCTGCTCTCCCGCGGGGAGCTCCCCGCTCTGCGCCGAGCGCTCCGGCTGCGAGCGCTCCTCAGCGCGCCGCTCCTGGATGTATTGCTCGATCCCTCCCGGCAAGTGGCGAATCTCGCCCGATGCTGTGAGCGCATACACGTTGTCGCATACCCGCTCCACGAAGTAGCGGTCGTGGCTAACTACCACTAGCGTGCCAGGCCAGCCGTCCAGCAAGTCCTCCAGGGCCGTCAGCGTGTCGAGGTCAAGGTCGTTCGTGGGCTCGTCCAGCAGCAATACATTTGGCTCTCCCATCAGTAGCCGCATCAGCGCCAGGCGCCTGCGCTCGCCGCCGGACAGATCCTCGACGAGCGTGCGCGCCTTCTCGCCGCGAAAGCCAAAGCGCTCGCACAGCAGCGCTGCCGTTATCTCCAGCCCATCACTGAGCGTTGCGTTGCTGCGCACCTCTTCCAAGGACTCCAGCACGCGCAAGTGCCCAGGGATCTCAACCGTGTCCTGTGAGAGATGGGCCAGCCTGACCGTGCTGCCACGGTCTACCGCGCCTGCGGTTGGATGTAGCTCGCCCGCTAGCAGCTTGATCAGCGAGGTCTTGCCCGAGCCGTTAACGCCCACCACCGCCACCCGATCGCCCGGCCCCAAACGCCATGTCACCCCGCGCAGCAGCTCCCTGGAGCCGAGCGTCAACGACACGTCGACCGCGTCCAGCACTTTGTCACCCAGACGCGAGGTGGCAAAGCGCAACAGCTCCGCGCGGTCGCGCGGTTGCGGCTCATCCGCGATCAGCGCGTTGGCCGCCTCAATGCGGAACTTTGGCTTGGACGTCCGCGCCGGCGGTCCACGGCGCAGCCACGCGAGCTCCTTGCGCAGCAGCTGGCGGCGTCGCGCTTGCAGCGAGGACTCCTGGCGGTCACGCTCAGCGCGGGCCAGCACATATGCCGCATAGCCGCCCTTATATTGGTGCACCGCCCCGTCAGCTACCTCCCATGTGCTCGTGCACACCGCATCCAAGAACCAGCGGTCGTGGGTGACAACCAGTATCGAGCCACGCCTAGCCGCCAAGTGGCGAGCCAGCCAATCAACCCCTTCCACGTCGAGGTGGTTGGTTGGCTCATCAAGCAGCAAGAGCTCAGGCGAATCGAGCAGCATCCGTGCCAGCGCAACCCGCCTGCGCTCACCGCCCGACAGCCCCGCAATCGGCGTGTCCATGCCTGAGGAGAACAGCGCCAGGCTGACGCCGCCCATCAGCCCGTCGAGCACATTGCGAAACGCGCTGTCTCCAGCCCACTCGTGATCGGCGCGGGCGCCAACCAGCGTCTCGCGGATCGTCAGGCGCTCGTCGAGATCATCGCGCTGATCCAGCAGCGCCATCTCGACGTCGCTCGCCCGCGTGAGCGCTCCCTCATCGGGCGCCTCCACACCCGCGATCAAGCGCAGCAGCGTCGACTTGCCACCACCGTTTTGCCCAACCACGCCGATCCGCTCGCCCGCTGCCACCCCCAGCGTGATCTCGCGCAGCACCGAGCGACTGCCATAGCCCTTCGCTACGTCCTTCAAGTTCAACAGGTTGCGGGCGCTCGGCATCACTCGCCCCATCCTCGCGGATCGTGGAGTGAGCGCGGTTGCCAGCCCGAGGAGGAGGACACACCGGTGTGCCGACTACTCTCACGTTTGCATGCCGGTTGGGGGCGCTGGCGGGTCGCGGTGAGTGATTGGTGGCCGGACTGGGTCAGCACCCGCGAGCAGGACGCCGTCTCGGAACAGGCAGAGCGCCTTGTGGCCTGGACGCGCGGCGCTCTGCCCACGCCGTGGCCTCCTCGTCGGCTAGATAGATAGCCGCAATCGTCTCGCCGCGCTGCCAGCGACCGCTGGACGGCGGAGAGGCCATCCACAGCGGATCGGACCCATGAGGAGTCTGCCGCCACCACTCACCAGCGACCGACACACGCTCAACCGCAGAGGTCATGAAACCTACGAGAAGGGAGCCTCTTCGAGTGCCGAAGCCAGCTCGGCGACCTGCATGTAGTTACCGCTCGCGATCACGTCGATCGGCTTACGCTCCTGAAGAGCGGGCACCGGCTTTCGCAACCAGACAGAAATGTAGGACGGCTCCATCACCCGCACTAGACGCTCCACCAACGCCGAGAGCTCGATCAGCCGCTCCGCACGCTCACCCGTCGGCGAGCGTGTATGGGCCAGCCACGCTCGCGCAGTACTACGCGCCACGCCTGTCGCCCGCGCTATATCCGTGTCCGACAGCTTCGCGATCTCATGCAGGTAGACCGCCTCGCGGATAAGCGCGTGCGGAGCTTCAGCAGTGGACATCCCCCTACTGTATCAGAATTGCAGCATGTTTGTGCGCCTAGATGGCTGAGCGGGTCTCGCCGATCCAGTCGTCGAGCTCCTGCCAGCGGTCGAACAGCCACGTGATCAGATCGTCGCGCTCCTGCGGCACATCTGTCGCCGGGAAGCGCCAAAACTTGAGGCGGATGGCCGTGCCCACCAAGCCACCCGACCAGATGTCGCTGATGTACTGGAAGCCGTCGAGGCCGACGTGCCCGCATATCACAACGTCGGTGCCGCGGGCTGCTTCCAGCAGCGTGACCGTGCCTCCGAGCCGCGGCGGCAGCAGATAGCGCAAACGATTGGCAAGTGGTGCAACCTCCGGTTGACGCTCAGCAATGATCTCCTTCGCGCGGGCGAGCTTCTCAGGCGTCCAGCGCGTACCCTCCGGATAAATCAGCAATCCGTCGTGCTCGGACATATTGACCGCCAGCGCCTTCATCCGCTCGAGCTCCGCGGCGGCGTCGCCCGATGCGCGGCGTACAAACAGCGTTGGCACCCAGCGTCCGCCGATATCGATCGTCGGCAGCATCTGCAACTCGCGCTTGATCACGAAACGGAAGCCAAGCTTGTGAGCGTGGCCGACGATCGCATCTGGAAGCGCGTTGTCGATGATGCTCGCATGGCGGATCAACATCAGGATTGGTCCCGGTGCGGCGAGCTCCAACCCGTCGATCTCGAAACGCAGACCGAACAGCACCCGGATGCCAGCGAGATGGCTGCGCAGCCACCGGCGCTTGAGGCGATACACGCGATCGCGCCTGCGCGCGTTGTCACGGCCACCCGAGAACGCCCATATCGCGAACAGCGCCACCGTCGCCCATAGCTCACCAGTCAGAAACCACCACAGCATGGCCAGCAGGCGCACTGCCATCCACGGCTTGCGCCGACGCGACCACAGCACCATGTCAACCGCCAGTGCTGCCACCAACAGCGCCGGCGCGAGCACGGTCACCAAGACCCATACCGTCAACTCAAACGCGATGCCTCGCGCGCGACGCAATATTCGGAGGCTGAAAGGGCTCTCGTCAGGGACCAGCGGCCCTAGTGTCTCCATTTTGAAAATCATCGTACCCCCACGAAGATCGCCTGGTCGTGATCGTCTGAGGGTTCAGCAGGCGTGCGCCCGAAGGCGGTCAGCCGCCGCTGCCGGCCCCATTTTTGTCGTATTTCGCCGTGTAGCTGCTCTTCGGGCACGACGATCCAACTATCTGAGCGGTGCCGTGGAAGGCACCGCCGGTGAACTTGCCGTTGAACAGGATCGCGCCGGGAACGTGGCCGAACGTGGCGCCGTTCGCGGTGGAGATCGTGGTTTTCCCGTCAAAGCTGAACTTGCCGCTCTTGAGTTTGAGTTTTGGGCTGTCCCAATACTCGCTCACCGTCGGCGAGGTCGGGCATGAGATGTACAGCTCTACGGTCTTGACCGATTTGTCGACGTACACCGACAGCCGCGGCTGGGTCGAGGCGTAATAGCCCAACGGCTTCGGTCCGCCGGACGCGGCGCTCGCGCTGCCTGTCAGAGCGGTGAGGATGAACAGCGCCAGGATCAGAGCGGTCTTGCGACCCATTGTCGGCCCCCTTCTAGATTGAAAAGCATGGCGGCGCGCAGCATATCTGTGCTGGGACAACCATGGATAAGCTCTGCAAATGGTTAGGCGGGCATCGTCGGCAGATCGCTCGGGGGTGGTGGCGAGCGTCGTCGCGGCCTTCGCACACGATCCCGCCTGGGCGTTCATGCTCGGTGCGGAATATGAGCAGCTTGCGCCTCTGTTCGCAGGTGCGCTGTTCGACCTGCGCATCGCCTCTGAGAACGTGTGGGTCACCGACGACCTCGCGGCGGTTTCAATGTGGGACCCGCCGGACAACGGCGACGACATGCCCGGATACGCCGCAAGCATCTGGAGCCGCTACCGCACAGCCGCCGGCGAGAGCACGTTCGAGCGCCTGACGCTCTACAACCACGCCCTCGATGCCGTTTCCCCAGCGGAGTCCTACTGGTACCTGGGGGTACTGGCAACCCACCCCAAGCGCCAGCGCGAGGGTCTCGCGAGTGCAGTGCTCGAGCCGGTTCTCAGCGACGCCGACAAGCGCGGTCTCCCATGTTGTCTGGAGACATCCACCGCGAGCAATCGTCGCTTTTACGAACATCGCGGTTTCACGCAGGTGACCGATGTCGTGCTGCCTGACGGGCCGCAGACTTGGTGGCTGCGGCGGGGTGCACGCGTGCTGCCGACGAGTGAAGCGTGAGCCCGGTCCGCCCAAAGGTGACGGTCGTGGGTCGCCGGCTCGAGCCGGAGGACCATCGCCTGAGGGATTTCCTCACGCGGCTGGCGCAACCGTATGAGTGGCTGGAGGCCAGCTCTGAAGAGGCGCGCACGCTGCTCGCAGCCCGCGGCCTCACCGACGCGCAACTGCCGGTGGTGCTCGAGCGGGACGGTGTGACTCCATCCGCCACTGTCGAGCGCCTAGTGGAGCTATGGCAGACCGACCGCGCGCCGACACGTTCTGCGTATGACCTCGTGATCGTCGGTGCGGGACCGGCGGGCTTGGCTGCGGCGGTGTATGCGGCGTCTGATGGTCTTTCCACGCTCGTGCTGGAGCGCGAGCTCCCCGGCGGCCAGGCATCCCACACCTCGCTGATCGAGAACTTCTTCGGCTTCCCTGGCGGCATCGGTGGCGCTGAGCTAGCGCGACTTGCAGGTCGCCAGGCGGAGGGATTTGGCGCGGAGGTGCTCGTGCAAAGAGGTGTGACGGCCAGCCGCGGCGGCGCGGGCGAGCCGTTCGTGCTGGACGTGGTGGGTGGCTATGAGGTGCAGGCTCGCGTGATGATTGCCGCGCCGGGGATGGTCTGGCGCCGACTGGAGCTCGAGGGGATTGACGAGCTGCTTGGCCGGGGGGTCTACTACGGCGCTGGGCGTAGCGAGGCAGCGCACTGTGGTGGTGACCCGGTGGTGGTCGTCGGTGCCGGCAACTCCGCCGGGCAGGCGGTCATGAACCTCGCCAACGGTGGCGCCAAAGTAACGATGGCGGTCCGCGGCGATCAGTTGGGCAAGTCGATGTCTGCGTATCTGGTGAAGCGCATCGATGCCCATCCGCTGATCGATGTGCAACTGCGAAGCGAGGTCGTGGCGGTGCACTCCGACGGCGCGTGCCTGGCTGAGGTGACACTGAGAGATCGCGACGGTGGTAGCGAGCAGCGTTTTGCGGCGTGTGCGCTATTTCTGTGCCTTGGTGGTCAGCCGCGCACGCAGTGGGCCGATGATGCCGGCGTGCGGCTGGACCCGGCTGGGTTCATTCTCACCGGGCCTGATCTGCTGGAGCAGGGTAAGCGCCCCGATGGCTGGCCACTCAAGCGCGATCCGCTCGCGCTTGAGACCAGCCTCCCCGGCCTGTTTGCTGCTGGCGACGTGCGCAGCGGCTCCACCAAGCGTGTGGCCGGAGCGGTTGGCGATGGTGCGATGGCTGTGGCTTTGGCGCACCGCCGGCTGGATGA
The DNA here is from genome assembly GCA_036513795.1 of Solirubrobacteraceae bacterium. Taxonomy (GTDB): domain Bacteria; phylum Actinomycetota; class Thermoleophilia; order Solirubrobacterales; family Solirubrobacteraceae; genus Palsa-744. The sequence continues at coordinate 13,608 of DATBYJ010000100.1, forward strand.
GCTTGCAGGTGAGGCGGGCGGATGAGCTGGCAGCTTCCGCGGCTCGTGGCCGGATGGGCACCGAGTTGCTGCGCTTGCGATGTACGCACGTTGGGAGTACCATATGGTCATGAAGACCGCCGAGAACAAGACGCAACGCTGTGGAACATGCGCGTGGGCGAGGATGTCGACGCGATCGTGCGATTGGCCGCCGAGCAGACAGATCAGCCGCTGACTGACTTCGTTGTCCAGGCAGCCCGGGTAGTCGCTGAGGACACGCTCGCCGACCGCCGGGTGTTTCGCCTTGATGACACGGCCTGGGACGAATTCGTAGCGATCTTGGATCGGCCCGCCCGATCAATTCCCGAGCTCGCTCGTCTCCTGTCGTCCGCCAGCGTGTTCGACGACTAGCCAGTGGGCTTTCAGAAGCCCGTCCCACTAGAGGCGCGACACCGTGGCGAGAGCTTCCGTTGTGGGGTGCGCTCGCTCGATGAATGGTTGCTCAAGCATTCGCTTCAGAGCCATCGCAGCGGTGGCTCGCGCGTGTTTGTCACTACCGAGACCGATCCAGATGTCGCGGGCTACTACGCGCTTGCTGCGGGGGCCGTTATGCCTCGCGAAGCGTCGGCGAGGCTTGCGCGGGGACTGACAGCCAACCAGCCGGTACCAGTTGTATTGCTCGGCCGGCTGGCCGTGGATGCTCGCCACCACGGCCAGCGTCTAGGGCGCTCGTTACTAATGGATGCGATGACCCGCGTCCTGCGCGCCAGCGAGCTAATAGGGGTTCGTGCTCTGCTTGTCCACGCAATCGATGAGCGCACCCGGGATTGGTACGCCCTAACTGGACGGTATTTGAACCACGAAACGGCCGAAGCGATCGGGCGGCTACACGGGACGCTCTAGCTATCCCGTCGAGTGCTGCGGCCAGTGTCGCTGCGGGCTGCTGATTTCTATACATCTGCATAGCTATGCATGTATACTAGATTGCGGATGCCCAAAAGCCACGTTCATGCTGATTTCCGTCCGCGCGAGCCCATCAATGAAGACGTCGCGGATGCAATCGCAGAGACCATGCAGACGCTTGCGACTGCATCGCGGGTGCGATTGCTATACGCGCTGCGAGAGGGCGAGCAGAGCGTCGGCGAGCTCGCCGACGCATCCCGACTCGCTCCAGCCGCTGCCTCGCAGCAGCTACGCATCCTGCGTCACATGAACCTCGTGGTCGCCATGCGCGAGGGCCAAGCCGTGCGCTATCGCCTGCACGACGACCACATCGGCGTGCTCCTGGACGAGATCCGCAACCACGTTGAGCACGCAATTCACGGCTGGGTCAGCCCCGAGGCTCCGGCAACCACAAGGACTAAAGACCAGAGGTAAACCTATGCGCTATCTATCTGACGCCAACCGCTTTCGTAGGATCACCGCAGGAATCTGCTTGATTGCAGCGCCCCTAGCGCTGCTCGTCGGGACCGTCATTCATCCGGGTCTGCGTCTCAGCGAACGGGCACAGCTGGCTCTGATCAACCAACATCCCGATCGTTGGTACGCCAACCACATCCTCGGCTTCATATCGATGATTCTGTTCGTCCCTGCCGTCTTCGGCGTGGTGCACATCCTGCGAGAGCGCGCGGCCGTCCTCGCTCATCTGGGCGGGACTCTGGCATTCCTCGGGCTGTTCGCCTTCGAGGGTGTAGTTGTCGCCTACGGCTTTGTTGCCTGGCAGATGGCTACCAGCGACAGCAGCGTAATTGAAATGGTGGCCCTAGCGCACCGACTCAGACATACCGCAGGAGTGATCATCCCACTCGGCCTGATGAGCACCATGCTAGTACCCGGTCTTGGACTGCTCGCCATCGGCCTGATTCGAGCCCACGTACCGCACCGCTGGGCTGGACCACTCGCGCCGCTCGGCGTGGTGCTGTTCCTGATCGGCGGGCAAACGGCGCATATGACACTGATGATCGCCGGCACGACTTGCATGCTGGTCGGGCTCGGAACCATAGGCCTGTGTGTACTGCGAACGTCCGACGCGGAGTGGGCACTCCCCACGTCGACCCCACCCGAACCGAAGATTGGCTCTGTGTCCGTCGCGGCGACCACCATCGTCGGCGGGTAGGTAGATCCGCACGAACGCGGAGCAGACCGATGCCGACCCACGACCGCAGTCACAGTCATGGGAGCCCAGAACACGGACATAGCCACGGCCTGGTAGACCCATCCTCAAGCGTTCCAGTGAATGGCTGCGCGTGCTCGCGGCGGCACTGGGGGTGCTCGCGGCGACTGCCGTCGCCCAAAGCACGATCTACCTGACCACCGACAGCCTCGCCCTGCTAGCCGACCTCATCCACAATGCCGGCGACGCGCTCACTGCGATCCCGCTCGCGCTTGCCTTTCTGCTCCGCTCCGAGCGTGCCGAGCGCTACTCGGGGTTGGCCGTCGTCCTCACCATCCCTCATAAGCGCCCTCCTCGCCGGCGCGATCGCAATCCAGCGCATCGTCGAGCTCCTCGCACCTCAACACCTGCGCGCCCTAGTCCTCGCCGGCATCATCGGTGTCCTCGCAACGCAACCGCCGCGCGGGTGCGTCTCACCGGCGGACGGCGCCTTGGTAGTCCGGCACTCATCGCTGACGGCAATCATGCTCGCGGCGACGCGATCCTCAGCTCCGGCAACCTACTTAGCGCGAGCACAATCGCACTGGGAGCGCCAATCGCCGACCCCATCGTCGGCCTGATCATCAGCATCCTTATCCTTCGCATCACCCACAAAAGTTGGCAAGCGATACACATCCACCAGCATCCCGACGCAAGTGAGCCGGGTACGCCCCGCTCTCAGAGATCATATGAGCGCGCCCAATTCGACGCTGCTCCCCAACGTCCGCGGCCGCTCTCCGCTACTCGCAGACAATATGAGCCATCCTGTGTTTGACGGAGCTTTGATCTGACACAGTCTCCTTCAAACCCAGGGCGGCTCACCCTTCGTACCTCTCACCGCACCAGACCTCATCGGCGGCGACGAGCAAGACCCTCAAAACGCCTCGGAAACTGGTCCCCAGAACGGAACCGCCGCCAATGTTGGAGGCGGTTCAAATAAGGGTCGTCTAGTCGCGCAGTACGGATTTGAACCGTCCCCGACACATTCACTGCACCTGGTCCTATTGATCAAGGATCTCCGCGCCACCGTTGAAGGGCAAGCGACGGGTTGACCCGGCTGTAGCGGCGCCCGCGCCCCCGCTGATCTACTGCTGAGCCAGCGCAGTCGCTCCCAGCGAGGCAGACGGCGGTGTGGGATCGATCCGCCCACGCCACAACGTCGCCAGCAGGCACGCGAGCGCCACGCCCGCGCAGCCGAGCGCGAACGCGCCGGCGGCGCCGTGTGCGTCGATCAGCGAGCCGCCGAGCGTCGAGCCGACGGCGCTGCCGGCGATCGTGGCGCCGCGGTGCCAGGTGAATGCCTCGGTGGCGGAGCCCTCGGGGGCGAGCGCGCCGACGAGCGAGAATTGGCAGGAGAGCATTGGCGCCATCCCCAGGCCGGCGAGTGCAGCCAGCGGATAGGCGGCGGCGAGCGCGTGCGCGGCGATCAACGGCGCCACGCACGCGGCCATCGCGAGCAACAGGCCCATATAGCGAAGGCCGATCGGTCGCTGCCAGCTGATGGCTGAGTAGGCGATACCGCCGGCCATGCTGCCGATGCTGAACAGCGCCAGCAACACTCCCGAGGCCCAGCGCGCGTGGTGTGCCACAGCCAGCGCCGGCAGCCCCACCTCGACGGCACCGATCACGGCACCCGCCAGCAGCGCTGTTGCGAGCAGCGCTCGCAATCCCGAGCTCGCCAGCGCGCTCACCCGTGAGCGGTCCCGCGTTGAGGCATGCCAGCCGCTGGAGAATTTCGAGGCGGCGAAGAACGCGGTTCCTGCCACGGTGATCACGGCGCACGCGATCACCGCTGCTGCCGGCGAGAGCAACACTGCGGTTGAGCCCACGAGCAGCGGGCCGAGCGTCCAGATCACCTCCTGTGTGGTTGCGTCGAGTGCGTAGGCGGTTTCCAACGCCTCCCCGTCACCTGCCACCTGTGACCACAGCGCGCGGATGCAGCCCGCGATCGGCGGCTGCGCGGCGCCGGCAAGTGCAGCCATTGCCACGACCACTGCCACGGGCGCGCCCGTCTGGCCAGTCGCCACAAGTGCTGCCAGCAGCGTCCCCTGTACGAGTGCCGCTGGCAACAGCACGCGCGTCTGCCCGATGCGATCGACCACTGCGCCCAGCAGCGGGCCGGCGAGCGCGCCTGCCAGTGAGAATGCCCCCACCGCTACACCAGCTGCCAAGAACGAGTCGGTGCGACCCCTTACGAACAGGAGGATCGCCAGCGAAAACATGCCCGACGGCAAGCGTCCCAGCACTGAGCTCACCAGCAGACGGGTGAAGCCGGGGATCGAGAAAAGAGCGCGGTAGCGGGTAATCACGTGGCGGGCGTTTGCGTCGCACGCGCGCTGCCAACATTGCTGGCGGTGGCTGCTTCGCGCGCAGCGGCGCTCTCGAGCTCTGCCTCCAGCGACTGTGCCGGCTGGAGCTCGCCCATCTGCGCGAGCTCCTCCAACGCTGCGATCAGCATGTCGATTTCACCATCAGTGTTGGCTGCCGTCAGCTGCACGCGGAAGCCGACCTCGTTGTGCGGCACAAGCGGGTAGGCGGCGAGCGTCACATACACGCCGCGCTCGAACAGGAACCTTCCCACCTCGTCGATCCGTTCGTGATCGCGGATCGGGATCTCGATGATTGGCAGGCGCGAGCGATTGGGGGTGGCGACGCCAAGTCGACTCAAGCAGTCGAGCACGCGGCACGAGAGCTTGTAGACCACCTCGCGCAGCTCATCGCCGCGGCTCTCGTTGACGTCGAACCCGGCCAGCACGGTCGCAAGCGAAGCGACGGGGGATGGCCCCGAGTACAGGTAAGGCGCCGCGGCCACCTTCAGCAGATCCTTGATCTCCGTTGGGCACGCGATGAACGCCAGCAGAGAGGAGTACGCCTTGGAGAAGCCGCCCACGAGAATCAAGCCCTCATAGCTCTCATCGCGGTGGCGCACGATGCTGTTGCCGCGCTTGCCGTAAGGGTTGAGCTCGTCCTCGGCGCGTTCGCCGATCACGCCGAAGCCGTGTGCGTCATCCACATACAGCAGCGCATCATGCGCGCGGGCCACCGCCGCGAACGCGCGCAGATCGGGGGCGTTGCCGGTCATGCTATTGACGCCATCCATGCACACGAGCTTGGTGCCTGAGCGCGCGCCGCGCAGTAGCTCGTCCAGATGCTGGGGGTCTTCAAAGCGGAACCGCTCGACGCTCGCCCCACGCGTCTTTGCCATCTGACAGCCGTCGTAGATGGTCTTGTGCGAGCGCGAGTCCAGGAAGATCGTTCCGTGGCCCGCCAGCACCGGGATCACCGCCATGTGGATGTGCGTGATCGTCGGTAGCACCAGCGAGTCGGGGCTGCCCAGCAGCCCGGTCAGGCGCTCCTCGATCTGCTCGTAGAGGATCGGGCTACCCAACAGGCGAGACCAGCTGGGGTGGGTGCCCCACGCGTCAAGATAGGCGGGCACCGCGTCGATGATCTCGCGGTCCAGATCGAAGCCCAGGTAGTTGCACGAAGCGAAGTCAGCCAGCCACTTTGAGCCGACGCGGATCATGCGCCCGTCGATCTCGTCGATGACTGCGTCCATCATCGGATGCGAGCGCGTCAGCGACGTGAGCTGACGTAGCGACTCGGGAACGGCAGTGCTCGATGACTGCTCGTCAAGGCTGCGGGTCTCCAGGCGAACAGGCGCGGTGGGAATCGGTACTGCCCGTAGCAACTGCTCGAGCTCGGCCGCGGGCAGCGGCCGCGAAAGCGCGTAGCCCTGAACGAGCTCGCAGCGATTGGCGACGAGCGAGCTCCAAGTGACTTGATCCTCGATGCCCTCGGCCACAACCCGACTGCCGATGCTGTGCGCGAGCTGAATTGTGGCCTCCACGATTGCCGCGTCGACCGGGTCAGAGGTCATGCGCCCGACGAACGAGCGGTCGATCTTGACCTCGCCTACCGGCAGCGACTTCAAATGGGTGAGCGAGGAGTAGCCGGTGCCGAAGTCATCCAGTGATAGGCCCAGGCCGAGCTCGCCGAGCTGAGCCAGCACGTCACCGATGCGCACAGGGTCTGCCAGGACCATGTTCTCGGTGACCTCCAGCACGAGTACCTCAGGTGCCAAGTCATACGCAGCCAGCATCGCAGCCACCTCGCCGGGGAACTCGGTGTCGAGCAGGTCTGCGACTGTGGTGTTGACGGCCACGTGCAGATCGATGCCAGCCTCTTTCCACGCCTTGATCTGCGTCAGCCCCAGCTCGAGCATCTTGCGTGTGAGTGCGCGGCCGAGTCCCGCCTGTTCTGCAACCGCGATGAACTGGTCCGGCGGAATCATTCCCCGCGCGGGGTGGCGCCAGCGGGCGAGCGCCTCCACGCCGACGATCTGGCCGCTACTGGCGTTTGCCTTGGGCTGGAAATGGGCCTCGATCTCGCCACACTCGATCGCGTGTGAGATCTCACCAGCGAGCGTCAGGCGCTCGAGCGAGTGCTGATCGCGCTCACTGGCGTAGCAGGCGCGCCCAGACTGCGTGCTCTTGGCCTCGTACATCGCCACGTCGGCGTGTTGCATCAGCTGTTCGCCGTTCTCTGCGTGCTCGGGGAACAGGGCGATCCCGATGCTCGCGGTAACGCGCAGGTTCACGCCCTTGATCGGGAACGGCTGGTTGATCATCTTCAGGATCTTGTCCGCCACCAGCTCAGCCTGGTGGGCATCGCAGGGGCCTGTGAGCAGCACGCCAAACTCGTCACCGCCGAGGCGCGCAGCGGTGTCCGAGGCGCGCAGCACCTCCTGCAGACGCTCGCCCACCTGGCAGAGCAGTTGGTCGCCGGCGTCGTGGCCGAGCGTGTCGTTGAGCTCCTTGAAGCGATCGAGGTCGAGCAGCAGCAGCGCCAGGCTGGTGCCGCTGGCGCGGCTTGCCACGATCGCATTGCCCAGGCGCCTGAGGAAGTGACGGCGGTTCGGCATCGCTGTGAGATCGTCGGTGAGCGCCTGGCGGCGTGTTTCTGCAAGCCCGCGTACGTCACGAAAGGCGAGGCCGGTGCGTGCGAAGGCGGCAATGATGGTGGCCATCGCGAGCGTCAGGGCAGCGGGATCCAGTCGGGTGAAGTGGTCGTAGATCATCAGCCCGAGCGCGCTCAGTGTGAAGGCCGCAGGGATCGCGAGCACGCTGGTGGTGGGTGCGCGGTCGTCGCCCACGGTTGCTCCCGGCTGCCACGCGGCGAGCGCCAGCAGGAGCACGCCGATGTCGTAAGCGAGGTTGGTGGCCGCGCTCGGCGCGGATGCGCCGCCGGCTACCTGTAGCGCGTACAGGATGTCTGCGGTCGCCAGGGCGAGGAAGCCGGCGCCCAGCATCGTCCACATGCGGTCAAGGCGCCAGCCGCGCAGGGCGAGCACGCCGACGACCAAGCCCGCGAGCACGAGGTCGCAGGTGGGATAGGCCATCTCGGTGATCACGGCGGCGGTGTTTCCCGACACCGAGGCGAGCACCGGGCGCACCACGAACGCAGAGCCGATCGCGACGACGCCGAGCCCTGCAATCACCCCGTCCAGCCAGATTCTGGCGGGCACACGCCGTCCGCGTACACGTGCCAGTCCGAGGATGCCGATGTAGCAGCAGGGATAGAGCGTCAGCCACATCGCGTCGCACACAGAGGGGATGGGGGGATTGGGGAGATGTTCGACCCATGCCGCCCACAGCACGTTGCCCAGCCCGTATACGGACACGCCGAACGCAAAGACCATCCACAGGCGTCGCGACTCGGTCGTTCGGATGGCGCGCCAGCACACGATCACGCCGACGAGGATGTAGATCGCGGAAGTGATCCAGTCACGGATTGGCTGTTCGACGCCGTGACCGCCCAGGCCGGTGACAGTGTGTATGCCTGTGGCGGCCACGAGCGTAACGAGTAGCGCCGTGGCTGCTCCCAGCACGCGGCGCTCGCGTGGCTGCAGCACCGATGCAAGCGGTAGGGGCGACATGCGCATGGCGGCAGTATCGGACGGCACCTGCGGTTGCTTGACTGGGGCTCAACGGTTTTGCTCTCGGCGAGATAGGTCGTCAGTGGCGTTTACATCCTTGAGCTTAAGTACAGTAGTAGTTTCTTCTCAACAACGTGCAAATCGCGGACCTGATGTAAGGGGAGGTTTACGCCCGCCCACGCTGGTGACCTACTGCGTATATCTGCGACATTCGGTCTGTGGAAATCCCCAAAAAGCCCTGCAAAAACGCCTGTAAGCCGAACGGCACGTGCATCTCTCAAGCCGGTGTGCACGCTGGACGAAGTGGCTCATGAAATGTCAGTTAGCTGGCTATGCCCCACTGAGTTGGATCGCAGACGGGTGACCGAGGCAAGTCCTCGCGTGCGAACGATCCGCATGGTGGGGTCAGGCGCGGTGGGGGTCACGCTGCTGATCTCGGCGCCGTGGCTTGGCTGGTGGACGCTGATCCTGTTTGCCCTGTCTGTACTTAATCTGTTGAGCGTCGATCGTCGCATGCGCGCGAGCGCGCACCCCGAGCGCGTGAGCGTGGGCGCGATCCTATGCACGCTCGCGCTGCTTGCAACAGGCGTAGTTCTCAGCGGCGGTCCCAAGAGCCCAGCGCTACCTTGGCTCGTGTTGCCTGCGGGCATGGTTGCAGCTCGCTTTCGTCCGCAGGTCGTGATTGCGGGGCTGGTGTTTACGGTGGCAGTAATCCTCGCGGTGACGCTTGGCATCGATCCGCGTCAGACGCTGCACGACCCGGTACCGGTGTTCGTCACGCTGGCACTGTTGATCGCGGTGGTCTCGATCGTGTGGGCACTCGAGACAGCGGAGCTCTACCAGCGGGGTGAGGCCACCATCGACCCGCTCACTGGACTGGCCAATCGCCGTCAGCTGGCCGAGGATCTACGTGCCGTGTGGGGCGAAGCCACCGAGCAGCAGCCCGTGCGGCTGCTGCTGTTCGACCTGGATGGCTTCAAGGCCTACAACGACAACTTCGGTCACCTCGGTGGCGACTTGCTCTTGAGTCGCCTGTCGCGTGCGTTCAAGCAGGCGGTGGGCTCGCGCGGCTGTGCCTATCGCCTGGGCGGCGACGAGTTCTGCGCGCTGCTGTGGTCGGGCTGCGGGGAGACGATGGTGGGCGACTGCCTGCAGGCACTGAGCGCCGAAGGCGAAGGCTTTTCGATCACGAGCTCCTATGGCTCGGTGATGATTCCCACCGAAGCGGCCTATCCCGAGCTGGCGCTGCAACTGGCTGATGAGCGGATGTTTGCGTACAAGGACTCCGGTCGCGCTAGCGCCGGACGCCAGACCCGCGATCTGGCGCTGCAGCTGTTGGCAGCGCACGAGCCGGTGCTGCACGCGCACTCATCGCACGTGGCTGAACTGACCGGTGGCGTGGCACGACGCATGGGCATGTTCGGGCCTGACCTCTCCGACGCGATCCGTGCGGCCGAGTTGCACGACATCGGCAAGGTGGCGATTCCCTACACGCTCCTGCACAAAGCCGGTCCACTGGACCAGCACGAGTGGGAGCTGATCCGCCGTCACCCGATTATCGGTGCGAGCATCCTCAGCGCCGCGCCCGCGCTGGCGCGTGTGGCAGCGATAGTTGGGGCCACCCACGAGCGTCACGACGGCGGCGGCTATCCCCGCGGCCTGGCGGGCGAGGAGATCCCACTGGCGAGTCGCATCGTGTTCGTGTGTGACTCCTTTGACGCAATGGTCTCAGAGCACCCGTTCGGTGAAGCCAAGTCGGAAGTCGAGGCGCTAACCGAGCTGCGCCGGTGCGCCGGTAGCCAGTTCGACCCGCGCGTGGTGGAGGCGTTCCTAGCGGAGCACGCTGCTCGTCGCGCAACAGTGCTGGAGCGCAACGCCGCTGCGCTGGCGCCTCGCTCGGCGACCCCACGACAGCTGCGTGGGGCGGCTACGCGCGTGTGAGCAACGGCCAGGTCTGCAACGGCCAGGTCTGCTTGCGGTCGGGCATGCTCAGCCGAGGTTGAGCTTGACCTTGGGGTCGGCTTGCTGGGCGGCGAGCAGCGCGCTGACGAACGCGGCCAGCAGCAGTTGGCTGAGCGTGGCGCGCGGGAGATCGCGCGCTTGCGTCCAGTCAAGGATCGCGGCGTCCATGTAGCCGAGCCAGCCTTTGATGGCAGTGCGCAATGCGGGGCGTGGCTTGCGTCTGCCGGTTAGCTTGGCTAGCACCAACTCCATCGTGCGCGCGCGAAAGCCTTCGACGAGCTCGCGCGCCTCGGGCAGCGCGGCGGCACTTTGCATCAGCTTCGACCAGGTTTGTCCGTTCGCTTCGATCCACGCGAGGTAGGCATCGAGGCTGGCGGTTAGCTGCTCGACGGGAGTGCCCGCGCCGCTAGGTGCGATCAGCTCCTGCAGTTCGGAGGCAGCTTCGGTGACAGCAGCCAGGAACAGCTCGTTCTTAGAGGGGAAGTAGTGGTAGAGCAGCGGCTTGGACACGCCGGCGGCGGCAGCGATCTGGCGCATAGAGATCTCCTCGTAGGCGTGCTGCGCGAATAGCGCCGCGCCGGCATCGAGCAGCTGGCGCCGGCGCTCGTCTACTTGCATTCGTCTGTACGCAGGTTCGTTGGCCACCAGCTCATGCTAACTGATCGCCGGTCAACAGCTTGTTGAACGACGGTTGACAAGCGCAAAGAAGTGCTCTACCGTGCTTATCAACCATCGGTCACTAAGGAGGCTGACAATGACTGCTCCGAAACCACAAGCTGAGAGCCAAGCGCGCAGAGCAGCACTCAATCGCAACTGGGCGGACGCGGTAAGCGAGGTGCAGTCGCTTGGAGACCTGATCGGCGGACGGGTGCTGGCTTGGCTGGGAGGGGCCGCGACGTTGCTGGGCATTGTGTTGTTCCTCGCGCTCGCGATCTCTCATGGCTGGATCGATCACGCGGCCCGCGTACTGCTGGCCGGCGCTGCCTCAACGGCGTTGATGGCGGCGGGAATATGGCTGCATGCCCGTCGCGGCGGCGCGCAAGCGGCAACGGCGATGGTCGGGGCAGCGACCGCTGCGCTGTTTGCCACGCTGACCGTTGCGAGCGATACTTACGGGCTGCTGCCGAGCACGCTGGCACTGATGGGCGCGCTACTGGTTGGCGCACTGGCGAGCGTGTTGGCAGTGCGCTGGGCCGGACGTGCGATCGGTGGCCTTGGCCTGCTGGGAGCGCTGTTGGCGGGACGGATGGTGGGAGCACCGCTCGATGCCTTCACGATTGCCATGCTGGCACTGAGCGCAGCCTGCGCGACCTGGGTGGTGGTATGGCAGCGCTGGGGCTGGCTGGCGCTGGGGGCACTGCTGAGTAGTGCCCCGCAATGGGTGATCTGGCTAGCGGAAGGGCAGTCGGCGCCAGTGGCTGCATTGGTGCTCGTGACGTTCGCTGCGCTTGGATTGCTAGGTGCGGTGAGTATGCAGTTGCGCGCCAGCGAGCAGCGGCTTGTGCGTTCGGCAGCGGCGCTTGCACTCTTGAGCGCAGCCACCGTGGCGCTCGTCGGTCGCATAGCGCTCGCGGATGCTGCATCGCCGGCGGTCGGCGATCTGTGGCTGGCGGTCCTTGCTTGTGCGCACGTGGGCGCGGGCATGTGGGGATCTAGGGGCGCGCGCATAACGGCGCGGATGCACGGCCTGCTGATCGCAATCGGTGTGACGCTCGCGGACGTGGCGTTCGCCCTGAGCGCGGATGGGATCACCCTGGCGCTGGGTTGGGGCGCGGCGGCGGTGGCGTTCGCGTGGCTGCGCCGTCGCACACAAGAGCAGGACGTCGGGGGTCCGCGCGAGCAGGCCCTTGGCGGCTTGAACAGCGCGGGTGTGGCCGCGCATATCGTGCTTGTGCTGCTGTGTGTGCTCGTTGAAGCGCCGCCGAGTGAGCTGGTGGGCGGCCATCCACAGCTGCTGGCGATGGCGTCGGTCGCAGCGCTTGCTGTGAGCTGTGTTGTGTGTGGACGGCTGCTGGCGCCGGCGGGCAGCGCGTGGCGCGAGTGGTGGCTGATCGGCGCGGGCGGCGCGATCTTGTACATGGCCTCGCTGGGAACGGTTGCGGCGTTTCAGTCAAGCGCTACTGTCAGCGCTCAGCTGCTCGAACTGAGCGTGCATCAACAGGGGCAGGTGGCACTCAGTGCGTTGTGGAGCGTGGTTGGGTTGGCGGCGCTGACCGCGGGTTTGCGCCTGAACATCGCAGCGGTAAGAACGGCTGGCTTGGCGCTGCTGCTGGTAGCGGTTGGCAAGGTATTCCTGTTTGACCTCTCGACGCTGACCTCGATCTATCGCGTGGTCTCGTTTATCGTGCTCGGCCTGCTGCTGTTGGCGGGAGCGTTTGCCTGCCAGCGCCTGCGCCCGGCGTCGCTTGCGGACTCGCGGCTTACGGACTCGAGTGCCGAACAGTGAGCCAGTCGATTCCGAGCAGTGAGCTCGTCGATTGCTATCGGCTGGGGTGAGGCTAGCTGTGCAGCTGCAGCCAGGTGAGCACCTGGCCGGGGTTATTGGCGGCTGTGGCCACCGGGTAGAAGGCCCGCTCGATTACCCCGTCGTGCACGAGCAGGGTCAGCCGCCGGTACCACAGGCGCTCAGCCAGCTCGAAGGTTGGTAGCCCCAGCGCCTCGGCGAGCACCAGGTCCGGGTCGATCAGCATCAGGTGCTCGATGTGGTGATCGCGGATCGTCCCCAGCTGCTCCAGGTGCTGTTGGCTTGAGATGCCCACCATGCGCACACCCAGCTCCCTGAAGTGGTACTCGCGTTCGCAGTAGGCACGGTGCTGGGCGGTGTCCTCGGCGGGGCTGTCAATCCCGAGCGCAGAGGAATCGTCGGTTCCTGGATACAGGTAGTAAACGACCCAGCCG
>DATBYJ010000101.1:0-5987 GCA_036513795.1 Solirubrobacteraceae bacterium
TCGCGGCATTCAGCGCTCACGACGACACCTACAAGGCCGCCACCGCCGCTCGCCACGCGCGCCTTCGCGCGGGCTGGGCCGAAGTGATCGCTGAGCGGCTCGGCGAGGACTTCCCGATCGACCCCGAGGAGCTGAGCACCATCATCCTCGCGCTCGGACTCGGCACCGGGGTGCAGCGTGCCGTCGAGCCCGACCTTCCTGGGTCGGGCTGGGTCAAGCTCTTGCGCGTGCTCACCGGATCGATCGCCGCGGGTGCCCGATGAAGGCTGTGAACTGTAAAGAAGGCCAGTTGACGGTCGTCGATCTGCCGACGCCTGTCCCCGAAAGGGGGCAGGTATTGATCGATGTCCTTCGCTGTGGCATCTGCGGATCGGACCTTCATGCTCGCCGTCACTGCAACGAGATGGCAGACGTGGCTCTGGAGACCGGCTATGCGGACTTCATGCGCTCCGACCAGGACGTCGTCATGGGGCACGAGTTCTGCGGTGGGATCGTCGAACATGGCCCCTCCTGTCGGCGCTCGGTGCCGACAGGGACGACGGTGGTCTCGGTGCCTCTGCTGCGTGTCGGGAAGGACATCCACGCCACCGGCCTGTCGGTGGCGGCTCCCGGTGCCTATGCAGAGCAGATGCTCGTGCAGGAGTCTCTCACCGTTCCCGTGCCCAATGGCCTCGCGCCCGCAGTAGCCGTGCTGACCGAGCCGATGGCTGTCGGCTGGCACGCTGTGCGCCGAGGTGAGGTCAAGAAGCGCACCGTCGCGGTCGTCATCGGCTGCGGGCCGATTGGCCTGTCGGTGATCTGCATGCTCAAGGCGCACGGCGTGCGCACCGTCATCGCGAGCGACTTCTCCGCGGGGCGTCGTGCGCTGGCGAGGGCAAGCGGCGCTGACATTGTCGTCGACCCAGCACACGAATCGCCCCACGCCTCAGCCGAGAAGCACGGGCACCTCACCACGGTTCCAACCGCCCTCGACCTCGCAGTTGACGGTATGGGCAAAATGCAGCGGTTGCCGATTCCCTGGCATCACACCTGGCGCGCGGCCGAAGCGCTCGGCCTGGCCAAGCCCAAGAGCCCCGTGATCTTCGAATGCGTGGGCGTGCCTGGGGTGCTCGCCCAGGTGATCGCGAGCGCGCCTCTGTTCTCCCGCGTGGTCGTCGTCGGCGTGTGTATGGGTACGGACAAGATCAGGCCGGCGATGGCGATCAACAAGGAAATCGAGCTGCGCTTCGTCCTCGGTTACACCCCCGTCGAGTTCCGCGACACGCTTCACATGCTCGCCGAGGGGAAGGTGAACCCCGGTCCTCTTGTCACTGGCACCGTGGGGCTCGACGGCGTGGACGGGGCCTTTGAGGCGCTCGGAGATCCCGAGACCCACGCGAAGATCCTGGTCGACCCGAAGAGCACCGCCGCGCCTTAGCGCAAAAGCGAGCGCCTCAATCGACTGCTCCGACACTCGTGCAACGGACGAGAGGGAGCAGCCAGCCAGGCCGCCTGGTTGTCCGCGGGCAACGTCTGGCCCTCCAACGCGATGCAGGTATATTGACACCGTATGCGGTGTAACAATAACGCTTCGAAGCTGCTGCGCGAGGCAAGGAGACGACAAGGCGTGAGCCAGCGGGAACTGGCCCTGCGCGCACGGACAAGCCAGGACGCGATCAGCCGGATCGAGCGTGGGGTGGAGTCGCCTACGCTTGAGCGCCTCACACATCTGCTGATGCTGCTCGGCGAGCGCCTCCTCATGGATACGGAGCCGCTGCTCACTGGAACGGGAGGCGGGACCGCGCCCGAAAGTCCCCGTGAACGACTGCGTGAGGCGGCGTCGTGGAACCTGGTCGCAGGCCAGCTGGAAATTGCCGGCGCAGACGCACGCCGGGCCGGTCATCCGGCCACCAAGTATGTGCCGTCATGAGTGAATCGACGGAACGCCCCCTCAACCTGCTTGAGCTCTTTCGAGTGCTTGCAGATCACGAGGTGGACTATCTGGTCATAGGCGGCGTTGCCGCACAGGTGCATGGGCGCCGACGCACTACCAAGGACCTCGACGTCACGCCATCACCGCACCCGGAGAACTTCGAGCGTTTGAGAGCAGCACTCGTCGCACTTGACGCACATCCTGTCGAGCTCGGACCAAGCGCGCCAACACCGACGGCGGAGCAGCTCAGCGTCGCCCCCATAGTGCCGCCGCTCAACACTCGACACGGAGAGCTACACATCTTGAACGAGGTCCCGGGCGCGACAGCATTCGCGGAGATGCAAGCCCGAGCGTTGATGACCGACCTGGGCGGAGTTGCCGTGCCAATCGTCAGCGTCAACGACCTCATTCGCATGAAGCAGACGGCCGGCAGGCCGGGCGACATCGAGGACATCGAGGCGTTGACGGCCATCGCGCGAAGCGAGGGGCACAGAAGCACACGAGAATAGGCGCCAGCGGCCGGGGTGCTAGCGCTCTGAGAACGCAGCCTGCAAGCGCTGCAGGTAGTCGCCGAACTGCTGCAACTCGGGCTCGTCGAACCCCGCGAGCAGCTTTGCGAACACCGCTCGGCGCGAGTCACGCAACGCGCGGATCGCGCGCTTGCCCTGCGGCGTGAGCGTGATCACAGCCGCACGGGCGTCGCTGGCGCTCTTGCTGCGGCTGACGAGACCTTCCCGCTCGAGCGTACTCAGGTGCCTGCTCGTGGTTGTTGGATTCAGACCCAAGACATCGGCGATCGCTGCTACCCGCGCCGGCTGGAGAGCCGCGGTGGCACTGAGCACGGGGTAGAGCGCCTTGTCGATGCGAAGCTTCGCCCCCTCCAGCAGGTCGTCGTAGATCCGCGCGCGGTTGGCTCGGAGGATCAACGCGAGCAACTGCTCCTCGATCTGTGCGACCTGACCGCCTCCGTCCCCGCTAGTGGTGGCGTTCGAGGAGACACCGACGCGTATCGCTCGCTCGTTGGTCATGCGCCGATCATAGACGCGTTCTGCACGCATCGTTTTGGGAAACCCTAGCCTATCTGATACGTTCTGAACGCATCTATTATCTGTCGATTCGACCCGCGGAGGTACCATGCGTGCAGGGGAGTTGTTTCCCGACGATGTCGACACGATCGAGGTGCGCGGAACGCGTGTGCGCAAGGGCTCGATCGCAGCCTTCGCTCACAACGCGCTGACCCTGGAGCGTGTCGATCCCGATAGCGAGCAGTACGCCGTGGCGCGCGCAGATCTGCTCGCGGCATTGCCCGTGCTGCAACAGGCCGGAGTGTTCGATGTCTTCAGTCTGCGGCTGCCGCGTGCCGCGCAAATCGTCGCAGAGGCGGTGTCTGCAGGTGCGTGACGATCCCCTCCCAGCGTCGATGCGGGCTGTCGCTGTGGAGCGCTTCGGGCAGACACCAAGGCTGATGCGTCTGCCGGTGCCGATCCTGGGCCCAGGGGAGGTGCTCGTGCGATTGCACTCCGCCGCACTGAACCCGTTCGACTGGACGATCGCCCAGGGCTGGGTGGCCGCGCGTGCGCCACACGTATTTCCGTTGATCCTCGGTGTCGATGGCGCCGGCGTGGTTGTGCAGTGTGGACCGGGCGTGCAAGGCTTCGCGGCCGGCGATGCGGTCTACGGGGCGTTCCTGCACCCGCCCTATGGTCGCGGCACGCTTGCCGAGTACGTCGCCGTTTCCGTGACCGCACCGATCGCGCGTGCGCCGGACACGATCGCGTTGGCTGCGACCGGTGCGGCGGCGAGCGCGGGGATGAGCGCGCTCGCACTGCTCGAGCTGGCGCATCTCCGCGAGGGGCAGAGCATCCTGGTCGTTGGCGCGACTGGTGGTGTGGGTAGCTTCGCGACCCAGCTGGCCCACGGGCGCGGCGCTCACGTGATCGCGACCGCCCAGGATGATGCTGCCGCGGAGATGCGCGCCCTTGGCGCGAGCGCCACGATCGACCACACTGCCGCGCCGCTCGCAGCGCAACTTGCCCCGCTCATGCCCGACGGCGTGGACATCCTGCTCGACCTCGCCTCAGACTCCGGAGCGTTCGCCGCAAACCTCGCACTGGTCAGACCCGGTGGGTGCGCCGTCTCCAGCCGCTATGCGGCAGTTCCTGCCGTACGCAACTCGCGTGGCGTTACCGTGGCGAACCTCGATCTCACCGCTCAACACGCCAGCCCCGAGCTACTGATGCGGCTCACGAGCGCAATCGATGGGGGGCAGCTCACGATCCCGATCACGACCGAGCTTTCCCTCGAAGACGCCCCTGCTGCCCTCGCCGCGGTACACGGTCGTGGTGCGCGCGGAAAGACGCTGATCGTGATCCTCGACCGCGAGTGAGCCGATAGTTGAGACCAGCGATTATCGACGCGCGGTAATGGCTTTCAGCCCGTCAAGCGACTCTCGAATGAGCTGCTGCAAGTCCTTCTGGCTGTTCTCATCGACGTAGCGCTCGAACGCGACCTTGAAGACTGCGACCCCCGCCTCAGCGGTCAAGCTCGCGGCCGGGTCCTCAACGCCGCGCGCGCGCAATGCCTCGGTGAGCGCGGTGGCAAGCGATGCGAGCTTGATCAGCTCACGCTCTTGAAGCTCCGCGCTCGAGGCGATGATGGCCTGGCGTTGGCGGGCGAAATCGCCGCCCTCCTGGATGAAGCCGCCGATTGCCTCAAGGCCAACAGCTGCCGCCTCGATCGGAGGCAGTGAGGCGGGCGCCTCGGCGACGGTGCTGACGAGCAACTCTTGCAACGCCTCAGCACCCGCGAACAGGACCTCGCGCTTGTCTGTGAAATGGCGGAAGAAAGTTCGCTCGGTCAATCCAGCCCGCTCGGCGATCTCAGCCACGGTCGTCTGCTCGAAACCGCGCTCTCCGTACAGCGCAAACGCCGCCTGCATGAGCCGCCCGCGTGCATTTGGCTCCCATCTACCCATGCCCGGATCCTACCTCACGACAGTGGCTGACATTGTGGTGCTACATTGATGGCAGTCACTGTCATCGTGCTTCTACCTGGAGGTTTGTCATGCGCGTATTCGTTACCGGAGCGTCCGGCTGGATCGGTTCCGCCGTCGTTCCCGAGCTCCTAGAGGCAGGACATCAAGTCGTCGGGCTTGCTCGCTCAGATGCCTCAGCCGCTGCCCTCACTACCGCTGGTGCTGAGGTCCACCGTGGTTCCCTCGATGATCTCGATCAGCTGCGAGCCGCCGCTGATGGCTCGGATGGCGTGATTCACCTCGCCTTCAAGCACGAGCTCGCCTTCTCGGGCGACTTCCAGGGCGCCGCCGACGCCGACCGCCGCGCTGTCGAGACAATCGGCGAGACCCTCGAAGGCTCAGACCGACCCTTTCCTCATCGCATCGGGGACACTCGGGATCGCACCAGGGCAACTGGCAACCGAGCGGGACGGACATGGCTCGAACCCGGCGATGGCCGCCTGGGGGAGTGGTCCGCGTACGCGCTGGGAAACCGCCGAGCTAGTTCTCTCGCTGGCGTCCCGCGGCGTGCGCTCCTCGATCGTGCGCCTTGCGCCCACCAACCACGGCGACGGCGACAACGGCTTCATGGCGACGCTTGTGGACATCGCCCGCGAGAAGGGCATCTCCGGCTACATCGGCGACGGGACGAACCGCTGGAATGCCGTGCATCGCCTCGATTCCGCCCACCTGTTCAGTCTCGCGCTCGAGCAAGCGCCGGCTGGCTCGACGCTGCACGCGGTCGCCGAGGAGGGCGTGGCAATCCGTGACATCGCCGCGGTCATCGGACGCCACCTCGAGGTTCCGGTCGTCTCGATCTCGCCTGAGGACGCCGGTGCGCACTTCACCTGGCTTGCTGGGTTCCTTGGGCTCGACAGCCCGGTCTCAAGCGTCTTGACCCAAGAGCTGCTGGGGTGGCAGCCCACGCAGCCGGGCCTGATCGCGGACCTCGAGGAAGGGCATTACTTCAAGTAGCGCTTGCTGCCGACGCAGGTGCCGCGGCCTATCGACGCGATGTCGCGGCCTATGTCAGCTGCCGACGTAGGCCGCGAGGTGCTCGCC
>DATBYJ010000102.1:0-13400 GCA_036513795.1 Solirubrobacteraceae bacterium
CGATGCGCACGCCGTAGCGCTTGCCTGCGGCGATCGCCTCGGAGACGCCGCTGACGGTGTCGTGGTCAGACAGCGCGAGCAGTTGCACGCCTGCAAGAGCGGCGTGCTCGACTACCTCTGCGGCGGGTAGGGCGCCGTCAGAGTGAGTTGAGTGGGACTGCAAGTCGAAGCGAAGGGCCACGGCGGGCAGCGTATGCGATCAGCTCAAGGGCTGACATACCGGTCCAAGATGGGCCAGCGTGGCGCACGGTGATTGAGCCCTGTGAGGGCGGTCACCCGCTGTGCGACGGCGGCGCGCAGTCGACGCACGGCGGCGTGGTAGCGGCGGGCCTTCTCGTACAGCACGGGGTCGCCCAGCGCGTTGTCGCGCTCGAGCTGTTCGCGGGCTGCGTCCGTCTCAGCGGCGCGCTTGCACGCGTCGAGCCACAGCACCTCGAGGTAGGCGAGCGCCGCGCCGATCTGATCCTCTGCGATCGCGTCATCGCACTCGAGCTGGCGCACCGTGGGCACCACCTCTGAGATCAGCCAGCGCTGCTCGCCGTGGGCGCGGAGGATCAGGCAGATGTCTAGCGGATGCGTGTTTTCGGAGAGCATGTTTTGGGCTTCGGCGGGCATGTCTTGGGCTTCGGCGTGCCGATATCGCTGCTTTAGACAGAAGGGGGTGCTCTCCACGCTTCTCCAGTTTTGTTGTGCACTTTGCAGAAATTCAAGGCTGAGGCGCGATTGCGCCGATGAACATCACGGCAACGCCGACAGGGGAAAAGAGATGCCAGTCCTCCAGACGGACCCGACCAGACGTACGGCGGGGCAGTATGCGCGCGCCACCGTCCTGCGCTTGCGCCTACGCACGCTCGTGATTTTGGGCGCGCTGGCGGTGGCCACGGCGCTGCTGGGGCGGACGCTGGGGCTGCACAGCAAGCTGTTCCTTGGGTCGGAGGTGGCGCTACTGGCGAGCATGTTTGTGATCACGCGCTATGTGCTGCCGCTGGTCGAGCGTCGCGACCGCGGCGCTACTGGCGAGGAGCAGGTTGGCGAGCTGCTCGATCAGCTGACGGGGCGAGGATGGCTGGTGATCCACGACGCGACCCTCGGTAGGGGCAACGTCGATCACATCCTGATCGGCCCGCCGGGAATCTTCACGATCGAGACCAAGAGCCATCCGGGCCCGATTCGAGTTGCGCGGTTGCATGGTGCGATGCTCAGCCAGGCGCAGGCCCAGCGCAAGACGATCGAGCGCGTCACGGGTGTGGAGGTGGAGCCGCTGATTGTGTTCAGCCGTGCATGGGTGGACCGGCCGATGGCTCGCAGGAAGGGGGTGCGGGTGCTCCCCGCACGGATGCTGTTGGGCTTTCTCAGCAAGCAGCCGGCGCGGCTGTCGCGAGAGGAGATCGAGCGCCGCTACAAGTTGGTGGCGCAGGCGCTGCTGGAGCACCACCGACGTGCTCCTGTTGCCAACAGGAGCTGGTCGCGCGTCCGCGGCGGGGGTCAAGCGGTCGTACGCGGGCGCGGCGGGCGGTAGTCGCGCTAGCGTGTAGGGATGGCCACCGCCACATCAGCAGCGCCGTTGGATGCAGTCAGCGCTGACGGGCGCTTTGCTCCAAGCGCCGGTCAGCTGCCGCCAGGCCCACGGAGGATGCCGGCGAGCTTGCAAACGCTGGTGTGGGCGCTGGCGCCGACGTGGATGATGGACCGCTGCGCCCGCACGATTGGGGATGCGTTCACGGTGACGTTCGCGCCGAGCGGCATGAAACTGGTGCTGTTCAGCGACCCGGACGCGGTGAAGACGGTCTTCACTGCGTCGCCAGAGATAGCCCCGTCGGCGACCGGCTCCTCGCCGCTTGCGCCAGTGGTGGGTCACAGCTCGGTGCTCACGTTGACGGGTCCCGAGCACATGCGCCAGCGAAAGCTGCTGCTACCGCCGTTCCACGGCGAGCGTATGCGTGAGTACGAGGATGTGATGGTGGAGGCGACCAGGCGGGACATGGCCAGCTGGCCGCTGGGCACACCGATGCGCTTGCACCCGCACACCCGGCAGATAACGCTTGAGGTGATCCTGCGGGCGGTGTTTGGTGTGGAGGCGGAGCAGATGGAGCCGCTGCGGGCAGCGATTGCGGAGTTGCTTGAGCCGGTGCGACCGTCGATGGTGCTGCGGGCGCTGATGAGCCGTCCCACGGGCGCGCGTCCCACTGGTGCGATGGGCAGGGCGCTGGATCGCCTGGATGCTTTGATTTATGAGGAGATCGATCGTCGTCGCCACGCAAGCGACGTGGAGCAGCGCGCCGACATCATGTCGCTGCTGCTGCTCGCGCGCGACGAGGACGGTGAGGCGATGACGGATGGCGAGCTGCGCGACGAGCTGGTGACGCTGCTTTTGGCCGGCCACGAGACGACAGCCACGTCGGTGGCGTGGGCGCTAGAGCGACTGGTGCGCCATCCGGACAAGCTCAAGCGGCTGGTGGCGGAGGTGGACGCGCGCGTGGATGGCGGCGGCGAGGAGTACATGACGGCGGTGGTGAACGAGACGATGCGGGTGCGCCCGGTGGTGCCGCTGGTGGTGAGGCTGCTCACCGAGGAGCTGAGTGTCGGCGGATATCGCCTGCCGGCGGGCACGCGCGTGGCGCCATCCATATATCTGACCAACCGCAACCCGCGCGTGTATGAGCGCCCGCGCGAGTTTCGTCCCGAGCGCTTCCTTGGGGAGGGGAGTGGGCCGGAGACGTTCTCGTGGATCCCGTTCGGCGGCGGTATCCGTCGGTGCATTGGGGCGTCGTTTGCGTTGATGGAGATGAAGGTGATCTTGAGGACGATTCTCAGCGAGCTGGAGCCGCACGCGCCGAGCGGCTGGCGCGGGCGTCGCGACGAGCTGATCCGCAGACGAGCGGTCACGCTGGTGCCGTCTGCAGGCGCGAGCGTAGTGTGGGAGCGGCGCGCGTAGACGTGCGTTTCGGCCGCAGCAAGGGGTAGCGTGGTGAAGATGCACGCGATGCCGGCCACGCTCGAATTGACAGACGCCGATCGGGGCGGCTCAGGTGGGCCGACGCCGGAGGAGCTGCTGGCGCGTTTTGGCTTGGAGGCGTTCAGGCCGGGTCAGCGCGAGGCGGTGCAGGCGGCGCTGGACGGGCGCGACAGTTTGGTGGTGATGCCGACGGGTGGAGGCAAGTCGCTTTGCTACCAGTTGCCGGCATTGGCAAGCGATTGGAAAGTCTCCCGGGCGGGTGTGGGCCGCGTGGCAACGGGTGGGGAGCTGGCCCCAGCGGGCGGCGACCTGGTGGTGGTGGTGAGCCCGCTGATCGCGCTGATGGCGGACCAGTGGCGCAGGCTGCGGGAGGCTGGTGTGCGCGCGGCGATGCTGGCGTCGGGGATGGCGGACGGCCACAACGAGCAGGCGCTGCGCGATATCGAGGCGGGTGTGACGCAGTTGGTGCTGGCGGCGCCGGAGCGTTTTGCTTCGGGTGCGTTCCGCTCAGCGCTGGCGCGTAGGCGGGTGGGACTGTTTGTGGTGGACGAGGCGCATTGCGTGGCCGAGTGGGGCCACGACTTCCGCCCTGACTACTTGCGTCTGCACGATGCGATCGCAGCGCTTACGCACGGCCGTCCGGAGGGCAGCAGGCCGGCGGTGATGGCGGCGACGGCGACGGCAACGCCAAAGGTGGCTGAGGAGATCGCGCAGCGGCTGGGCTTGCGCGACTGGGTGTCGGTGCGCTCTGGGTTCGATCGGCCGAACGTGACGTTTGACGTGGTGAGCGTGGAGGGCAAGGGCGCGGTGGCGCGCAAGCGGGCGGCGCTGATGCACGTGTTGAGTGCTGCGAGTGCGCTACCAGCGATCGTGTATTGCGGTACGCGCAAGGACACCGATGAGTTGGCTGGGGATATAGCGGCGCAGGGCATTGCGACGGTGACCTACCACGCGGGTATGACCCCGGATAAGCGGCGTGCGAACCAGTCGGCGTTCATGGAGGGACGGGCACAGGTGGTGGTGGCGACGAACGCGTTTGGCATGGGTGTGGACAAGGCGGACGTGCGCACGGTGGCTCACTGGGCGCTGCCGACGAGCCTGGAGGCGTACTACCAGGAGGCGGGACGGGGCGGCCGCGACGGCCAGCCGGCGCGGGCGCTGCTGCTGGCGTCGCGGATGGACCTGGGGCGGCTGATCAGGTTCATCAAAGAGCGGGACATGACGGTGGAGGACGTCAAGCGCTTCGTGGCGAGTTTGCGAGCAAGCGGCGAAGGAGACACGGTGACGATTGGTCATGGTGATCTGGGCGAGCGCCAGCGGGTGCTGTTGTCGGTGGCGGAGCGAGCGGGCGCGGTGGCGCTGAGCCCAGCTGGTAGCGATGGGCTGCGAGTGCATTTGACGGGCAAAGGCAGCCCGCGGATGGCGCAGTCTGCGATCCAGGCGGCGCGCAACCGCGGCTGGGAGGCTTACCGCTCGATCGAGCGCTTCAGCGCGGACGGGCAGACATGCCGCAGACGCCAGATCCTCGATCACTTCGGCGACCGCGCGGAGTGTGCGCCGACGGGCAGGTGCTGCGATGTGTGCGACCGGGATGGCGAATTGGAGCGGGTGTTGGCGAGCGCGCCAACGGGCTCACCGCGTAGGCGCGGCGCCGGCGCAGCTGCTTCCGATGGTCCGGCTGGCGTCAAACGCGACGGCGCAGGCGCAGGCACACGCAGCTCGACGCGTGTCGAGGACGAGGGCGGGCCTGTGGATGAGCGCCAGTTTGACGAGCTGCGGGCTTGGCGGCTGGAGCGAGCGGAAGGCAAGCCGGCGTTCACGGTGGCGGCGGACTCAGTGCTGCGCTCGCTGCTGCGCGAGCGCCCACAGGCCCTGGATGCGCTGCTCGATGTCAAGGGCATTGGGCCGGCGTTTTGCGCCAAGCACGGCGAGTCGCTGCTGGCGGTGCTTGCTGCGCTGAATTGAGCGCGGCGGATTGAACGTGGGGCGGGGGGGTCGGGTCATCGTCTCCGCCGCTGCAGCGCTTCTCTCGGGGTCCGCGGCGTCGGTAGGATGTGGGCCGCGCCGACGTAGCTCAGCTGGTAGAGCACTTCACTCGTAATGACAATTCAAGACGCGCCGACTTAGCTCAGTTGGTAGAGCACCACTCTCGTAAAGTGGGGGTCCCGGGTTCGAGTCCCGGAGTCGGCTTCGAGGGACAGTCGCAGTCAGCGAGTTGATCCGCGGTTGGTTGCTGGCTGGTAGGATCGCGGCGCGCTGGGTGTTCTGGCGTGGTGTTGAGTGCAGCGAAGTCCGGTTAGATCCCGGCGCTGTCCCGCAACGGTAGAGCCCTCGCGATCTTGAGGGCGAGCCCGGTCGCCTACCTCAACATCTCAAATCCGGTCCTCGGTTGAAGGGCGGTTTGTGCGTGCGTGCTGCATGGTTTTTTTTGTCCTCCTGATCGTTTGGGGGGGATGAGCGTGGCGAGCAGGGGGGAGCGTGTCGGCTCGGCATGGCGATCACTGACGGGCGCCGGGCGCCCTGACGCGGCGGCGCTCGCGGCGGGCGGCCGTTGGCGGCTGCTCGGCAGCCCGCCGTCGGTACTGCTCGTTTGCGTGGTGCTGTTGGCCGCCGCGATGACGGCGGGGGTGGCCCTGGGGTCGGTGGGCGTCGCGCCGCTGACGGTGTGGCGGGTCGTGTTCGACCACCTGGCGGGGCACCCGCAGTCCTCGACGGCTGACGCGATCGTGTGGGAAATCAGGCTGCCACGGGTCCTGCTCGCGGCGACCGTCGGGGCGGCATTGACGACCGCGGGGACGGTCGTGCAGGTGCTCGTGCGCAACGCGCTCGCGGACCCGTTCCTCCTGGGGATTTCCTCGGGTGCGAGTGTCGGCGCGACCTCCGTGCTGCTGTTTGGGGCGTTCGCGTCGCTGGGCTTGTGGGCGTTGTCGTTCGGGAGCATTCTCGGCGCGCTCGGCGCGATGATTGTGGTGTTTGTCGTCTCGCGCCAGGGCGGGCGGCTCGCGCCGCTCCAGCTCACGCTTTGCGGAGTCGTGATGGCGGGGTTGTTCGAGTCGATCACGAGCTTCTTGATCTTTCGTGGCAACCCGCAGGCGACGCAGTCGGTGTTGTTCTGGCTGCTCGGGTCTTTTGGTAACGCGAGCTGGTCGCAACTCCCTGGACCAGCGCTCGGGCTTGCGGCGGCGATGGTGTACCTGTTCTCGCAGGCGCGGTCGCTGAACGCGCTGGCGATGGGCTCGGATGCCGCGACCTCGCTCGGTGTCGATGTCGCGCGGTTGCGACGCAACCTGTTCCTCGTCACGTCGCTGATCGCGGGGTTGGCTGTCGCGGTCAGTGGCGTGATCGGATTCGTCGGGCTGGTTGTGCCGCACATCGTGCGTTTGACGGTGGGCTCTGATCATCGCCGCACGCTGCCCGTCGGGGTGCTGGTTGGCGCGGCATTCATGGTGCTTGCTGATCTGCTCGCGCGGACGATCGTCGCGCCGCAGGAGATGCCGATCGGTGTCATCACCGCGATTCTCGGCGCACCCACCCTGATCTTCCTGATTCGCCGTCGCGCCTACCTGTATGGGGGTGGAGGGTGAGCCTCCAACTGGACGGCGTGTGTGTGGAAATCGCCGGGCGGCGAATCGTCTCGGACATCGACCTATGCGTGCAGGATGGCTGTTTCGCTGGACTGCTCGGCCCGAACGGAAGCGGCAAGTCCACGGTCCTCAAGGCGATCTACCGCGTCCATGAGCCGACCGCGGGGCGAGTGCTGCTCGATGGGGACGACCTGCCAAGCCTGCCCGCGCGGCAGGCGGCGCGCCGGCTCGCGGTCGTTGCCCAGGAGAGCGCCGTCGAGTTCGCGGTCACGGTCTCAGAGATGGTGATGCTCGGCCGCGTCCCCCACAAGCGTGCGTTCGAGGCAGACAGCGACGAGGACCACGAGATCGTCACCGCTGCACTGGAGCGCGTTGGCTGTACACCGCTCGTAGGGCGCAGCTTCCACACGCTCTCCGGTGGTGAGAAGCAACGGGTGCTGATCGCTCGCGCGCTCGCACAGGGCGCCGACCACCTGATCCTCGATGAGCCGACCAATCATCTCGATATTCGCTATCAGGTCGAGGTGCTGGAGCTGGTCGCCGACCTTGGCGTGACTGTGCTCGCCGCGATCCACGACCTCGGGCTCGCCGCGCTCTACTGCGACACCGTCTACCTGCTGCACGAAGGGCGCTTGGTCGCAGACGGCCCGCCGGCCGAAGTCATCACACGCGAGGCGATCCAAGTCGTCTACGACACCGACGTTGCAGTCATTGCACACCCCGACACAGGCGCACCACAGCTACTACCGCGCCGCCGCATCGTCCCCGGAGGGGGAACCCAACCATGATCGGAAAGGACACTCAACACATGATCCGTACCTCTCGCTTGCGCCCGACGGCGCTCGCTCTGCTCGCCGGCCTGCTAGTCGCGGGCTGCGCCAGCTCCACGAGCAATACCACGAGCACCACGGCCAGCGCAAACGGGGGCAAGCACTACCCCGTGACGATCAACAACTGCGGCACTCCGATCACGTTCGACAGCGTCCCCACTCGCGCCGTCTCAAACGACATCAACACGACCGAGGACATGCTCGCGCTCGGCCTCGAACACTCGATGGTCGGCACCTTCGGGGTCACGGGCGACGGCCCTGTCTCAGAACCCGTGCCCAAGCAATATCTCGCCGCGTTCCATGCGGTGCGTGACGTGTCCCCCGAATACTTCACGCTCGAACCACTCGTCGGGCTGCACCCTGACTTCCTGTTCGCCGGCTGGAACTACGGGCTCCAACAAGGCACCAACCTCACCCCGCAAGGACTCGCCAAGTACGGCATAAAGACACTTGCGCTGACCGAGTCCTGCGCGCACGTCCAGCCAGGCAAGAAGCAGGTCAGCATCGAAAATACCTACCAGGACCTCACGAACCTCGGCGCGATCTTCAACGTGCCCGCTCGCGCCAACGCGCTCGTCAGCCAGATGAAGGCGCAGATAGCCGCCGTGCGCGCGAAGGTCGCAAGTCTCCCGCGCGTGTCTGTGTTCGACTACGACAGCGGCACGTCCGCACCATTCACGGCGCCGGGGCTCGCCACGCCAACGGCCTTGATCGAACTCGCTGGGGGCAGCAACATCTTTGCCGCGCTCAAGCAAAGCTGGACATCCGTCTCTTGGGAGCAGGTCATCGCCCGCAAGCCGCAGTGCATCATCATCAACGACTATGGCACCCCGACCTGGCGGCAAAAGGAGCAGTTCCTAAAGACCGACGCCGCCTCGCGTAGCCTCCCCGCCGTGCGCAATGGCTGCATCATCCACCTTGCCTACGATCAGGTTACGCCCGGCCCCCGCAACGCCGAAGCCGTGCTGGCAATAGCGCGGCTGCTGCACCCAGCCGCATTTGGGTTGCCGAGCACGAAAGCCGGCGGGTAGGTCACTCGGCGGCAGAGATGCCCACGTTGAGCAGTCAGCCTGCGCGGCCGGCGCCGTCAGTCCGGCCCGGCCGCGAGATCGCCGACGGTTCAGCGATCATATGCTCGGCCACGCGGAAGGACACGCACCACTGTGACGGTGAGTTGCCGGTCGTTGCGCTCGAATCGCACGCGCCAGTCACCGACTCGCAGCCGGTACTCGTGTGAGCCCTGAAGTCGCTTGACATCGCCTGTCAGTTCTGCGCCTTGCGCTAGCCGAGCGATAGCACGCAGGATGCGCTCGCGGGTTGGCGGGTCGATCCTGCGGAGATCCTTGCGAGCGCGGTCGTCAACGACGACACGCCAGTAGGGCTCGCTCACGAATCGCCGTCGAACTCGGCGATCACGCTCTCAATTGGCACGGGCTGAATGCCCCGCTCGCGGTCGGCGTGGGCTTCGGCGACTGCTCGGCGCTCTCCCTCAGTCTCAGGCTCGTCATCGAGCGGCGCGTGATCAAGCATCCAGGCAACCGGATCACCGGAGGACTCGGCGAGAGTGCGAAGTGCCGCTTGTGCTTCCTCGTCGCTCATCGTCTCGACTGCAGTATGTAGCCGCTCCTTGACAGTCATGGGCTAAACGTAGCATCGACGCTGCGAAGTGGCGAGCCGATCTGGTCTCGTCACGCAGGCCACGCAGGCGGCTCCACGGCCTCAGCTCCAGCAGCGTCGGTGTGCGGTACGGCTGCTGGTACAGCTTGCCGGGCCGCGCCGAAACCGGCACGGCGCCTGGCCTTATTGGGCTCGGGGCCTACCCTCGTAATGACAATTCAAGACGCGCCGACTTAGCTCAGTTGGTAGAGCACCACTCTCGTAAAGTGGGGGTCCCGGGTTCGAGTCCCGGAGTCGGCTTGGAGAGGTGTATCGATAAGGACGCTTCTGGCCGTAGGCGCGAGCTGGTCAAGCCTCTCCGCTGGGACTTGTTCGATGCGTCTAGAAATCAGCGTGGCGTTAGCGGCGAGCTTCGGGCCGAGGGTCGGCGGGGGTGGGGCGGAGTGCGCGGATGAGCTGGCTGATGGTGAACAGCAGGCCGAACTCAGCTATGCCGCGTCCTGCGAGTGGGAGCAGGTGGGAGATGCGACCCAGCGGCAGGACGAGCGCGAGCGCGGCGAGGAGGAAGCCCACGAGCAGTATTCCGGCGACGAGCCAATGGCGGGCGCGGTGTGTCGGCTCTGGGAAGAGGGTCACGCCCTCTGCGCTCTTGGCTGGCGGCTGGTGTTTCGTATAGAACCGGATCGCGTCTTCGCCGCGCCTGCGTGTCACGCGTGCGTTGGTAACCGCCCAGAATGGTATGCCGACGCCGGGCAGGACAAACGAGAGCACAGCGGCGATGAGGATCAGCACGTCGATCGGGCGTCGGACGTTGCGCAGCCGCAAACCGATCATCGACAGGGCCTGGCGAAAGAGCGAGCGGGAGTCTTCGCCCGCGGCGGGCTTCATCTCATCGTTCCGACCAGTCCCGGCGAAGAGGATGGCTGTTTCAGCTTCCTCGATGGTCACATAGCGGCCTTGGATCACGAGCAGCTCGGGCGCTCGGGCAGCCGACCGAGGGTCGTGTCCGAAGATCGCAGCGATCCGTAGGGCCGCGAGCAGTTGCTCGCAGTAGATCACCGCGAGTGCCGAGGGCATTCCGACGTAGAAGGAGCTGCCCGTGATGGAGCCGACCCACCGCGCCCGAACGGTAGAGCTGTGCACTTGCTCGCGCGCTAGCTGTTCTGGCGGCGTGGTCTTGACGCCTTCGAGCCCTGACACCCAGCTGCTGACGCCGGGGCTTAGGAGAGGGAGCACACGCACGAGGACCAGCTCGGGCAGATGGGCTGGATCCTGTCGAGCGGCCTGCCAGAGTGGTCTCCTGCGTCCGCCGTCGGCCAACCGCCGCGCGTCATTCGCCCCTGCACCGCTCACCGGCGCCAGCTGATCATGACGGGCCGCGTTGCAGCACGGCGTGCTCCACAGTGGTGATCACCTCCGGTGAGATGCGATCCAGGTTGCGCCGGTCATACCAGGTGGTGACCGCGACCCCCAGGACGACCCAGAACAGCAGCTCCGAGCCGAGGATCAGGACGGCGTGGGAGGCTCCGGCATTCCACTGGCCGCCGAAGTAGAGGATGTCTCGGGCGCCTCCGAGCAGCTGCCGGAGTGGCTCGATCTGGCCTACTCCCTTGAAGAAGCCGGGTAGAGCCTGGATCGGGATGGTGCCTCCGGAGGATGCCAGAGACAGGTATACGAGGATCACCATGGCGAGCATCTGGCCGATGCTTCCGAACGCCGCCAGCAGAGCGAGGGTCCCGAATGAGACCATGAGTGTGGCGAGCGTCAGGAGCGGCCAGAGGACACCATATTTGGGGGCGTACATCCCGAAGGCGCCGACGGCGACGGCGAGGATGATGGCGGTGAGGACCGGGGCGACGACCAGCGCAATGCTCCACTTGGTGATGAGCGTGTGTTTCCGGGAAATCCGTTTTGGGATCCGGATTTTCCAGCGGGGGCCAAGGTCACTGGTGGCGTATCCCAGGGCGCCGTCTATCGAGGAATTGATCACTCCGGCGGCCAGGAATCCGGCGAGGATCGAGATGAGCGACACGTAGAAGGCGCTGAGACCCAGGGCGGAATGTGCCGGTAGGGGCCGATAGCTAACGGTCGTGACCGTGATGGGATCGGCGAGCTTTGCTGCGAGCTCCGGGTTGGAACGCACTGCGCTTGTGCTGTGCTGGCTCAGCCTGGTTCCGAGCTGTTTCGATACCTGGCTCAGCGC
This sequence comes from Solirubrobacteraceae bacterium, assembly GCA_036513795.1. Classification (GTDB taxonomy): domain Bacteria; phylum Actinomycetota; class Thermoleophilia; order Solirubrobacterales; family Solirubrobacteraceae; genus Palsa-744. The sequence continues at coordinate 11,191 of DATBYJ010000102.1, forward strand.
CGGGTCGAGGACCCCGGCTGCCAGGTTGACACCGAGGCTGCCAAGTCGGCTGTTCTCCTCGATTTCGACCGTGGGAGTGGGCGGCGTGCCGCCGCCAGCGGGCTGTCCGGCGTCGAGCAGCGCAGACTCGCTGAAGGTCGAGGGGATGACCAGGGTGGCGTAGGAGTGACCCCCGTTCATGGACTTCTCGGCCTGACTCAGTGACACGACGTGCAGGTCGAGCCGGCTCGATACCGCGCTGCTCCCGACCAGGCCGTGCACCGTGCTCTGGCCGAGCGCGACGTGTCCGGCGGGGGTGGCGGCCCCGGTGTCGAGATTGACGATCTCCACGGGCAGACCCCGCAGGTGGCCGGTCGGGTTGATCACGGAGCCGATGTAGATGGAGGTCACCAACGCGATCATGACCGCCGGTAGAGCGAGCGGCAGGAACCACACCTTCCGGATGCGCAGGACCATCCGGGGCCGAACCCGTGGTAGGAGGGGCTCGCGGATGGGGTCGGGCTGGTCGGGGATAGGAGCTTCGTCGGGCACCAGTCTTCCTCCTGTCGCGCTGATCCTCACGATGCGCACGGAGCCGCCGCCATTGCATCGCTTGGGCTGGGGAGATTATCGTTGCACTGAAAAGGGGAGGACGGCCGTCCGACCGGGATCGTCCGGTTCGCGCCGGACGCGGAGGACGACGGACCCCTCCGTCTCTCCGGGACAACAAACTGGGCCAACGCGATAAACACCAAAGGAGAACCATGAGCGAGTTGATCTGGAGCTTTGCCCCGTGGGGGGCATTCCTCGCGGGAGTACGAGTCGAGAACGTCTATTGGGGGGCCGGCGTCGGGGCCCTCGTCGCCATCGTCGTCCTCGCCAGGGCGCTCAGCCACCACAAAGCCCACCTGTTCGACTATGTCGGCGTCATTTATTTCGTCGGCATGGGGATCGTTCTGTCGGTCGTTCACCCCGACGACATCGGCACCTGGGGCCGCTACGCCCAAGCGGTGGCTCACGGATCCCTGTGCGTGATCGTGTTTGCCTCCGTGCTCGTCAACCGGCCCTTCACCGAGGCGTACGCCCGTGAACAAGCCCCAAAGGAGATCTGGAACAGCCCCACCTTCCGGGCGTTCAATCGAAAAATCTCCACCGTATGGGGGCTGGCATTCCTGCTCGGCACGCTCTCCATGGTGCTCGCCGGGGCGACCGACTCCCGCCAGCTCCTGCTCCGACTCGTCGTTCCCTTCGGAGCGCTGGCCGCCGCCTACACCTACAGCGAGAGGGAAGCCACATCGGCCAAAACCCCCCAAAAAAGCGTAGCCGCCAGGCCCTCTGCTTAGCGTCGCTCCACACGCTCGCAACGGACGAGCTGCGAGAGCGGAGATGCTGCGCGCGTGGGCCACTGCTTACCACTAGGAAGCGGAAGCTGGTCACGTCCCCCGACCCGGAGGCTGTTGAGAACGTGAAGCCCGCGGAGCTGCGTGGGCCGCGCCGCTGGAGGGTCGATGGTGGACGAACTGCTCGCCGAGCGGCGTGCAGAAGCCGCACGCGAGGACGCCGAGTAGTTGGCGCCCGTACTCGATGTCTCGGCGCTTCTCGCGCATCTTCGAGACGAGCCCGGCGCCGACGTTGTTGCCGAGGCGATCGCCAGCGGTGCGGTGATCTCGACCGTCAATCTTGCCGAGGTATTCAGCCGCGTCGCCGATTGGGGAGGCGACCCGGCGAAGCTCGCGGCTGAACTCACCCAAAGCGGACTACTCGATGGCGCGATCACAGTCGAGCCGTTCGCGGCCGCTGACGCCCTCGACGCGGGACGCCTACGACCGTTGACCCGCGATGCAGGGCTCTCACTCGGCGGCCGGGCGTGCCTAGCACTGGCGCAACGGCTGGACGCCCCAGCTCTGACAGCCGACACCGATTGGCAAGGGGTAGCTCACGGCGTCGAGCTGCGCCCAATCCGCTGAGCGCCGCTAGGGGTAACGATGCGCGCCTGCCGGACAAAGCGATGGTCGTGATAGCCGCTCCTCGAACGAGATATAGGCTGGCCTGAGGGGCCGACGGTCTATAGACTTCAGGTGGTCGTGTCGCTGACCGCCCTGACGTCTGCGGAGATCTCGCTGCCGGCCCAGGCCGATGGCGCGCGCGTCAGCGACCGGATCGCTGTTCTGGCCGACACCGTCGACGTCGTCGGGTTGACCGACAATCACGCCGGCCAGCCGCGGATGTCG
>DATBYJ010000103.1:0-2519 GCA_036513795.1 Solirubrobacteraceae bacterium
TCGTGGCGGCGTTTGAGAAGGAGTACGGCATCCACGTCAACTACGACGTGTTCGACTCGAACGAGATCCTCGAGACCAAGCTGCTCACCGGGCACACCAACTACGACATCGTGGTGCCCTCGGGTGCGTTCCTCGAGCGCCAGATCCAGGCCGATATCTACCAGAAGCTCGACAAGGCGCTGCTGCCGAACCTCAGCAACGTCGACCCGCAGGTGGCCGGCGCCGCCTCGGTCTACGACCCGGGCAACCAGTACAGCGTCGACTACATGTGGATCACTTCCGGGGTGGGTTACAACACCGCGGAAATTCGCCAGCGCATGCCGGACGCGCCGGTCGACAGCTGGCGCATGCTGTTCGACCCGGCGGTGGTGTCGAAATTCCAGGATTGCGGAGTTTCGATCCTGGACGCGCCCTCAGAAGTGGTGGGCACGGTGCTGATCTTCCTCGGCAGGGATCCCAACAGCAACTCACCCGCGGACTTGCACGCCGCGGAGGCGGTGCTCAGGTCGATCCGCCCGTACGTGCGTCATGTGGACGCCTCGCGCTACATCGACAACCTCGCCAACGCCGACATCTGTCTCGCGATGGGCTGGTCGGGCGACGTCAAGCAGGGGCACGACCGCGCCAGGGAGGCCGGCAAGGGCGTGGACCTCGCCTACTCGATCCCGCGGGAGGGCGCGATCGCCAACTACGACGTGCTGGCGATCCCGGCGGATGCGCCCCACGTGCGCAACGCCCACCTGTTCATCAATTTCCTGCTGCGCCCGGACGTCGCGGCGCGCAATTCCGACCTCATCAAGTACGCGAACAGCGTCCTGCCGGGCATTCAGCCGCTGAATCCGGCGGTGGTGAGTGACCCGGGGGTGTACCCGCCGACCGCGGTGCGTGCACGGCTGATTCCCGAGCGACCGCGTCCACCCGAGTACCAGCGCATGCTGACGCGCGCGTGGACACGGTTCAAGACTGGCAGGTAACGTCCACCACGTGAGCACATCACCGATGCCATCCACCGGCGGCACCGCGGCCAACGCCGCCTCCGACTCCGACGCCCACTACGTGCGCATCGCCAGCGTCACGAAGAAGTTCGGCGAATTCACCGCGGTCGACTCCGTGTCCCTCGACATCCGGCGCGGCGAGATCTTCTGCCTGCTGGGCGGCTCCGGGTCGGGTAAGACGACGCTGCTGCGGATGCTGGCGGGCTTCGAGCGACCGAGCGCCGGCAGCATCCAGATCGACGGGCAGGACCTGGGCACCGTGCCGCCCTACGAGCGTCCCGTGAACATGATGTTCCAGTCGTACGCGCTGTTCCCCCACATGACGGTGGAGAAGAACGTGGCGTTCGGCCTCGAGCAGGAGCATAAGGGGCGCGACGAGATCCGCCGCCAGGTGGGCGAGATCCTCGAGATCGTGAAGATGTCCGGCTTCGGGGTGCGTAAGCCGCATCAACTCTCCGGCGGGCAGCGCCAGCGGGTGGCGCTGGCGCGCGCGCTCGTCAAGCGCCCCAAGCTCCTGCTGCTCGATGAGCCGCTCGCGGCGCTCGACAAGAAGCTGCGCGAGCACACCCAGTTCGAGCTCATCAACATCCAGCAGAGCCTGGGCGTCACCTTCATCGTGGTCACGCACGACCAGGAGGAGGCCATGACGCTCGGCACCCGCCTCGGAGTCATGAACCACGGGCGCATCGCCCAGGTTGGGACGCCGTCGGACATCTACGAGTCCCCGGCCACGCGCTTCGTCGCCGATTTCATCGGCTCGGTCAACATGTTCGCGGGCGAGGTGAGCGACAACGGCAGCGGCGGCCTGCGCATCCGCTGCGCCGACCTCGGCTGCATGGTGCGCGCCGAGCGCGCGCTGGGTTGCGCGCGCGGCGCGACGGTGTGGACCGCGATCCGCCCCGAGAAGATCAATATCACGCGCCAGCCGCTCACCGCCCCGGACCCGGTCAGCGCCGAGAACGTGGTGCGCGGCACGGTCAAGGAGATCGCCTATATGGGCGACATGTCGATCTACCTGGTGCGCATCGAGTCGGGCAGCATGTTGCGCGTGACGCTCCCCAACATCATGCGTGGCGCCGAGCGGCCGATCGCGCGCGAGGAGTCCGTGTGGCTCTCCTGGCACGGGACGAGCCCGGTGGTATTGACCGAGTAGCGGAACCGCGCGGTGCGCTTCTCTCAGGCATCGGGTCGGCGGCTGGTTGCGGGGATTCCCACGCTCTGGCTGCTGGTGCTGTTCCTGATACCGTTCATCATCGTGTTCCGCATCTCCTTCTCCGAGGTGCGGCTGGCGATCCCGCCCTACACCCCGCTCATCTCCTGGCGCCACGGCTCGCCGCACCTGCAGGTGCACTGGTCGGCATACCAGTTTCTGTTCACCGACCCGCTGTACATCGCCTCGTACCTCTATTCGCTGCAGGTGGCGGCGATCTCGACACTGTGCTGTCTGCTGATCGGCTATCCGATGACCTATGCGATCGCGCGCTCCGGCCCGAGCGTGCGGCCGCTGCTGCTGATGCTGATCGT
>DATBYJ010000104.1:0-17116 GCA_036513795.1 Solirubrobacteraceae bacterium
ATGAAGAGCAAATCCCCCGCCTGGCTTGCACCGGGGATCGCCGGCGTCCTACTCGGGCTCGCCGCGGTGGCAGTCCAGTGCATCGAGTACACCGCCCAGCATTTCGGCCCCACTAACGGTGGCTACGCCAGCGTGTTCTGCGCCTGGACCGGCTTCTACCTAATCGCCGTGCTGTTCACCATGTACTGGCTCGAGACGCAGGTTGCCACCGAGCTGCGAGCACGGCGCGTGCCGGCACACGAGCTCGATGAGGAGACCGGCGCCGACATCGCCGACGCCGACAAGCTGATCGCGCCAGGACTCGACGCCGCGGTGTTCTACTGGAGCTTTCTCGCCGGCATCGGCGTCATCACCTACGTCGTTCTCTACCTGCTGTAGGAGGAGCCCCGCCAATGCTCGCCATCCTGCTCGCATCCTTCCTCGCCGGGTCGATCCTCACGCTCGTGCTCCCCCTCGCCGTCCTCATCTGCGTCGCCATTTGGTACGTGACGATGTGGAAAAGCGGGTCGGGGGAACGGTAAGCTTCCCATAGGTGCGGCACGGTGCTACACTGAGGTCGTGCCCACAGCCCTCCCGCGCCACACCATCACCGAGACCCCACCCGTTCGGGAGGCCCTTGACGAGTTGCGCTCCCGCATGGCAGGGAAGCGAATCGATTACGCCGAGTTGGTGATACTCGGCGCGCGAGCAAAGGCCCGCCAGCTCCCAGACGACGAGCAGGCGGCTCGTGCGGCGGCGCGGCGACTCGCCATGAGGATCCGTAATCGCTCGCTCCACGTCGATGTGGAGGCCGCCGACGAGGTCAAGCATCTGGGCCTGATAGCGCGCTGAGCGCGTCGGCGTGCTCCTATTTGACAACTCGGCTTGGGCTCGTCTCGAATCGAGCCGCCTGGATGAGGATCGCGCCGAGGAGATCTCCAGATGGATGGAAGAGCGGCAACTCGCCACATGCCTGCCATTTCTGCTGGAGGCTGGCTACTCGACACGTTCAGGCAGAGAACACGCGGCCACGATGGCCGACCTGGCGTATCTCCCACACGTGGAGATCAACCGGGACGTCGAACAGCTCGCGCTTGGCGCACAACGCGAGCTTGCTGACATCGGCCATCACCGCCTTGCGCCCGTGGACGTGATCATTGCCGCCTGTGCTCACGTTGCTGGTTGGGGCGTGCTTCACTACGACCGTGACTTTGACCTGCTGGCTGAGCAAACCATCCTGAGTTTCGAGAGTGAATGGCTCGCCCCGCCGGGCACGCTGTGATCGTGCAAGCCGAGTGGCCCCAGCCCGGGACGACAACGCCGGCCTTGGAGCAGGAAGCCGCTTAGGTAACGAATCCGGCTTCACGGCAGCGCTCGCAGCCGGATGCCGCAACTCGGCGGGGCGTGCGACGCTGTGCGGCAAGCGCGACGACGACACGGCTCCACACAACCCATAGCCGACGATCGCCGCCAGCGAGACGCTGTACGGCGGCCGCACGCTCCCACAGCACGACGCATTCGCCGCCCTGGTGTGCTGCTTGATAGCGAATGCCGTCGAGATTGCTGTACTGCTCATAAATTCGCCGTCCCCAGCGCTGCGTGCGCCGACGTGGCTCGTCTCCCCATTGCAGGGTGCCGGGTGCGCCAATCGCGAGTGCACCTTCGCCGGTGAGATCCAGGAGCGGGATGGACTCGGCTGGACGCACCCAACCCGCACGCGTGTGCGGACAGATAAATACCTCAGGCCACTGCTCTGGGTAGGACTCGGCAAGCGCTGTCGAGAGACCGGCAGCGAGGTACAAGACGCCGCGTCCGTGAGGGTCCTTACGGGGCTTCTGGTGACCGTCGCGCACGTGAGGATCAAAGCGAGCCACAGGCCCAAACGTGCGAGGAGCCAGCCCGTCGCGGTGCGGATCCTCGTGATAGATCCGAACCAACGCCCTGCCCACAGGCCACCGCCACCTTGGAGGTTCCGCCGGCAACACGGCCGGTGGATCGCCGAGCTTTGCTACCACGCAGCCGTCGTGAGCGCGCGAGTTACCTCGAGCACGCGTGAGAGGCCATCGCGGCGAGCCAACACCTGTGCCGGCAGCGCTCCGTCGAGATCCGGTGACGGGGAGGTCGCCCAAATCGTCAGAGACACCGCACTACCGGGATAAATCGAAATCAACTGCTTGAGACCCGGAAGGACTGAGTCCTCGTAGAACTGCCAGGCGGGCAGCCAGTTGATCCGTCCGCGCCGCAAGGCGACCAGCCCACCGGATGCGATGCGCTTGGAGACCGCCTGCGGGGTGATACCGAGCAACTCGGCGGCTTGCTCTCGGGTAAGCGCATCGCTCACGACCCTCCGCACGGCACCCGCAAGCACCTTGTAACTGGCACCGCGGGCAGATACAAGCTCATCGTCGCTCGGTCTGCTCCCCCAAAGAGCCTCATCGAGTTGGTCGCCCTCATCCGCAGCGACGCTTCGAGACAGCGCAGCGTCAAACGCTCCGATCAGTGTCGGGGACGCCTCCTGTCTAGCCAACTCAGCAGCCAGCTCTCGTGCGGTCAGTGGCCCCTCACCAAGCTGCTTAACGAGCTCGTCCGCGAGGCGCTCGGCCTCTGGTGTGGTAATCGAAGCCATGCCCATATCCTAGCAAGTTGCGCAACCTACGCAACTTGTGCAACCGCTGGCGCGGCGGCCCAGGCAACTCGCTTAGCGTGAGAAAGCTCTACTGCGCAGCGAGCTTCGGCACGTCGTGGGCGATCTCGCTCGGTTCGAACGTGGACGGGTAGATCGTCTTCAACACACCACTAGCGGTGATCCCGTAGACGAGCGCCGAGTGGGCCACGAGCTCCGGTTGACCGACTTCGCGCGTCGAGCCGACGTGCCACGCAGCCCACGTGGGCGCCAGTTCTCCCGCAGAGCCGATCAGATACTGCATCCTGCCCACCATCTCGTGCTCGCGCACGAACCTCGCGACGTTGGCTCGAGTGTCGCCGCGCGGGTCTACCGACACGGCGATCACCTGAACCTGCGAGGCCCGCTTGCCGAGCATGTTCAACGCCACTCGTAGATTGGACGCAATCAACGGGCAGACATCCGGGCAGTTGGCATATAGGAACGTGACCAGCACAGCCTTGCCGCGGTATTGGCTGAGCGTGACCGGCTGGCCGAGGTAGTTGCGCAGATGGATCGCCGGTGCCTGCTTGGCTGGGAGGGCAAGCGTGCCGTAGAAGCCTTCGCCCGCCGCTGACTGCTGTGCGCCACCCGGGAGGGAGGGCTTTGAGGGGGCCTTGACGAGCAGAAAGCTGAGGGCAGCAACGGCCAGGAGCAGCACCACCAGCGCCGGCAGCGCCTTTAGCCAGATCCGCTCTGCAGGCGCCTTGCCAGGGGTCACAGTGTGCTCGCTCATCGCTCTCTAGTTCATATTCACATAGCCAGTCGCTTCGCTGGGGCTGCGCACGTTGGCCGACACCTTGTTTTCGTAGTTGCCCTCGATCGTCTGGATCTGCCCATTGGGTAGCACGTCCCTGACGATCCCCACGTGTTCGTCGCCAAACACGATCAGATCACCCGGCTGCGGTACCACGCCCGGACCGTTCGGTATCGCCCGCCCAGCGCTCTGCGCCCACGACCACACCTCCGAGACGGCGCCCGCCCCCTGGCCAGCTTCGCCGATCGGCTCACCTGCCTGGCGCGCCACCCAAGAGGCGAAGTAAGCACACCACGGCGCCCCTGGGGCCGCTCCGGTGGTGGCGGTGCGATATTCGGCGATCGCTGGTGATTCGTTGGAGCCCGGCGGCTGCTCTGCTTGGCCGAGCTGACTTTCAGCGATCGCCACGATACGAGCGCCTGGCGAGTCCACGTTCTCGGCAGAGACCGGTGAGATCCCAGCAGAGCCGACCACGCCGCTCGCACTCTGTAGCGGGGAATATGCGACGGCAGCGCTCAGCCCGGTCGTCGAGCCGTCGAGCAGCGCCGACGTCGGAACAGCGGACTGCGCCAGCGCGCCGGCCGTGGTGGCAGAGCCTTCCTCGGTGGGAGTTGCGTAGCTGGCGTTGGCCTGCTCGAGCGCGCTTGCGAACGATGATGCGCCGCTACTAGCCGACGTCGTGGTTGCACTAGGGGCTTCACCGCCGCCCTTGAGCTGGCCAGCCGCCCCGACCATCGCCGCGGGGTTGGCGAGCGCCTGCCTGATCGCGGAGACGCGCTCCAGCGTTGCTTCGATGCTCATCGCCCAGGTAATCGGCAGCAGCAGCGAGTGCTGCAGTTCTCAGCACTTCAGTTCTCGCCGGTCCTGCCGATTAAAAATGGGCGGGCGACCGTCGTCGCCCGCCCTGACCACCGTTCCCTCGATGAAGCGGCGGTATATGGCTGCGCCGGTCGGTTGCCTGACCGCCGAAGCGTTATGACCCGTCTGCCCGCGCGCAGCCGATGTAAACACCGGCAAGCGGTCAGAGGGGCTTCACTGCAGCGGTGGCGTCCTCTAGGCGCCACCGCTGAGGAAGTTAATGCTCCTCTTATTCGAGGAGTTTCAGGGTTGCGTCAGGCAGCTGGTTGGCCTGGGCGAGAATCGACACGCCGGCCTGCTGCAGGACCTGGTCCTTCGTGAAGTTGGTCATTTCGGTGGCCATGTTCACGTCGTCCAGCGCGCTTACAGCCGATGTCAGGTTCTGGCTGTAAACTTCCAGGTTGCTCTGAGTGAACTGAATGCGGTCCTGGACCGAGCCGAATTCACCAGCGAGACCCGAAACCTTGGCGATTGCTTCGCTGATTTCTTTCAGGCCCGTCGGTTCCTTCGTTTTAGCGATTTCCGAAACTTCTGTTTTCAGCGTTTTGATTTCTTCTTTTTCAGTTTCGGTCGCTTCTTTGATTTCGGTACCAGTCTTGCCTTCTTCTTTCAGTTCTTTTTCTTTGGCGACGAGTTCTGTTTCCTTCGTGCCAATTTCTTCGTTCTTGGTTTTGATTTCTTCTTTTTCGGTCGCGCCGAGGACGATCACGAGGCGTTCGCCAAGCGTCGCTGTTTCGATCTTGGTTTCGATCGATTTGTAGAGTTCGATCGTTGTGACGCCGATGCCTTCGCCGTCGTTGGCGCCGACCTGGAAGCGGATTTCTTCAGCCGCGTTCAGCAGGTTCTTGCCGTTGAACTGCGTCGTTTCACCAACGCGCTGGATCTCAGAGACCAGCTGACCAACCTGCGAAATGATCGCCGTCTGGTCTTCTTCTGAGGTCGTGCCGTTGGAGTACTGCACGGAGAGCTCGCGAATACGCTGAAGCATCGTGTTGACGTCGTTCAACGCACCCTGGGCGGTCTGCGCCAAGGCGACAGCGTCCTGGATGTTTTCGGAGGCCTGGTTGAGGCCGTTGACCTGGCTCTGAAGGCTTTCGGAAATCGCGTAGCCGGCGACATCATCGCTGGCGGAGTTGATCTTCAGACCCGAGGACAGTCGCTGCATCGACTGCGAGAGCATGTTCTCGGTGTTGTTCAGGTTCCTAGCGGCGTTCATCGCCTCCAGGTTGGTGTTGATCGTGAGGCCCATTCGTTCATCTCCTTGATGACGGTTATTGGTGAGGTCCTGAGCCGACTCCGTGTCGGCCCACGCGGATTATCGTCACCGCAGCGGAAAACTTGAGACAGATTTCCGGCTTGCGGGAGGGATTCCTGCCGGCGGCAGCATTTCCTGCAGGCCTGCAGGCGCAGCCAGCCGCGCGGTGCTCACGCTTGCACGTCGATGTGGGGGTGCTCCCCGTCCTCCTCGCCGTCGCGATCGGATGGCGGCGCGGGCGGCGGCTTACGCCGTCCCTGCTCCTGGCGTTCGCGCGCGGGGCGATCGCGCTCGCGTGCGATCCGCTGCAAGCGCTCCACAGGCGTGGTCACTGCGGGAATCGGCAGCGGCCCCGGGACGATGGGGTGGATCGGGTCCACTTACGCCCCTATGAAGCCCTTGCCCTTGGCGATTGGTCCGCTCCTGGCCCGGCCGGCAGCGCTCGTCTGGCACGCGCTGCGTTGGTAGCGCTAAGGATCTGGTGTTCGCGACCCTTGAGCTCGAGTATCACGAGCCGCTTCCACACGAATACCGCGCCCGCCCACGCCGCCATGTAGCAAACGAGGCCTGCAATCAATGCGCGCAGGCCGGCGGCCGCGACGGTGTTGGTAGGAAGCGACAGGTAACCACCGAGCATGAAGCCCACAAGTCCGCCCCAGCTCTTGGTTCGAGCGACCGCGCGCACTGCGCGGGGATGAGCAGCGATATTGGGGCCGCTGGCATCGAGGTCTGATCCATCGGCGCCCTCGTCGCCCTTCTTGCCCTTCTTTGCCTTCTTGTCCTTGCCGTCCTTCTTGGCGTCGTTTGCCTTGGCGGCCTTCTTGTCGGGCTTCGCCGGCGCGCGCGGCGCAGCTGCGACGGGCGCCGCTGGCGGGGCGTCGATCATGGGGGCCTCGGCGGTGTCAGCTGCCATGACGCCCGTCTGTCTCGAGGCCGCGTTGGCGTTCGTCGCGTTGACACTCGAAGATGAAACGGATCAGGCGGCGCCGGTCGAGCTCTGAGATCTCGGTGAACTCGACGGCGCGGCGCTGGCGTGCGTCGACGCGCACGATCTTGCCCTTGCCGCCGATCAACAGCACGCCGGGGGTGAGCGTGAGCTGGAACGTGACCTCGTCGCCGATCTTCAGCGAGTCGGGGCCTGCCAGCAGGAAGCCACCGCCGCTGACGTCGACGGTGTAGCTCTGGATGGGGGTTTGGTTGCGGGCGCTGTAGACAACCGCTGGGCGGGTGGAGGCGATGCGTACGTACTCGCGTTCCTGCAGCACCTCAATCGAGCGGGGGTGCTCGATCCGCACCACGTCGGGCTCGGCAGGATCCTCGATCGTGGCGGTGCCCTGCAGGCGCACGCGCCCACGCGGACCGACGAACTCGAGCGTGAGACTCTCGAGCTGGCGGTAAGTGAGCGGCTGGGTGGGGACCATGATCGCCACCAACAGCGAGTCGGCACCGGCCTCGAGCACGCGTGCGGCGATGCGTTCGCCGGCGCCTCCCACGAGCGTGACGTTCTCAGAGCGCCCGGGCAGCTGCACCGGCTGTGACTTCTCCGAGCCCCCGCGCCCGAGTTTCATGGCAACAGTCTCTCAACCAGGACGGTCGCAGTCAGCTGGCGCAGCCGCCAGGCGCCGCCGCGTCCACGTTCGAGCATGTATTCGGGGGCAAGGCCAAAGCGACAGGCGGCCTCCACTGCCACCCCCAGCTGGTCGGTCTCGTCGGCATGGGTGATCGCCAGCGTGTTCGCTCCCAACGGCTGCAGCGCCTTCAACAGCTGCGCGGCGGCGGTAGCGCCGAGTGTGGCAGGTAGCGCCACGACCACGCGCTCGGGCGTCATCTCGCCGAGCAGCCGTGCGAGCTCGCGGGCGCCGCCGCGATCAGACGGTGAGAGGCTGGGCGTGTCGAGGATCGCCATGCCGTTGCTGCGCGCACGGCGCAGCGCCCGTAGTGCATTGGGAGCATCAGCGGGGGTGGGCTTGACGATGTGGGGGGCGAGCAGCAGTTGTAGTTCTCCGCGCTCGCCCTCGCGGGCAATCGTGGCGTAGCTCGCAGGCAGCGTGCTGCCGCGGCGGTAGGCCCCCAGCAGCGTCATGCTGAAAGTCGTCTTGCCGGCGCCGCCCGCACCGACTACGACGACTGCCGCGCCCTTGGTGGCGAGCGGCGGCGCGACCGGGATCCGCTGGGCGAGCGTCGCACGCACCGCCTGTACAAGACCCGCCCTGGGGGTGAGCGCGAGCGCGTGCGCGCCGGCCGCGTCGATCAGCTCGTGTGCTAGTTCCTCGCCGATGCCACAGCGCTGCAGGCTCTTGGCAACACCAGCGCGCGCGCGGACTTGGGAGCCAGGGGCGACCACACGCCGCTCGCTTGCAGCTCGCTTTGGCGCGGGCACGGACGCCGCTGGCCGCGGGAACATCTCGGTCTGCTCGCGGGGGATCAGCTCCTGGAAGTCGCTCGCCCAGGCGGATGTGTCCTCGTGGCGCGCAGGGATCGGCCCACGCGGTGGGCTCTTTGCGCGTTCTGCGCGCGCCAGCGCAGCCAGATGGGCGGTCACGTATGCACTACCAGCCGCAGCCGCGGGCGCAGGCGTCGCCTGGCGCGTATAGAAAGGAGTCGGCAGCGGCTCGGCCACAGTCGGCGATGAGCTGTCGGCAGTTGCCGGGGTTGTGGGTCGTGGCGGCTGCACGAACGCCGGCGGCACGGGCGTTTGCGGGCGCATCGCTGCAGAGCGGTACTCAAAGGTCGGGCGCTGCAGCAAGCTCGGTGTAACGGGCGGCGCTGCGGCAGGCGGCGGCGCGGGCTGCGATTCCGCCACGGGCTGAGCAACGGGCGGCGCTTGCACGGGTGGCGGCTGTGGGGCCTGCCGCAGCGGGGCTTGCGGCGGCGGCTGGTATTGCACCGCCGGCATCTGCCCGGCGGGGTCCTGCGCGTAAGGCTCCTGCGTGTAGGACCCCGGCGCATATGGTTGCGGCGCGTACGGCTCCTCTGTGTATTGAGGTGCAACGGACGGCGTTTCGCCGAGCTGTTCGTCGTAGAGATCGACACCGGGCCCGCCGGGCATCGCCTCGATCTCCACAAACGCCCGCTGGAAGAACCCCAGCACTCCTCCGGTCAGCCCCTCGCGGCGGCGCAGGATGATCGCGTCGGGACCGAGATCGCGCTGAATCTGGGGCACTAGCTCCTCGACGGAGCGGCCACGATAAACGCGGGTGGCCGTGTCGCGGCCATTGCCCAACCGCGAACGGGCCTCACGGCCAAGCGCTTCCAAGATCTCACCAGGGGTGCTCATGCGTGGATTACCCCGATGGTTTCAACATCAATGCCAGGGGCGATCTCGTTGTAGGAGCAGACTGCGAGATGCGGTTGTGCCTGGGCAATCAGGCGCCGCAGGTGCCTGCGGATACGCGCCGAGCACAGCAATACTGGTCCCTTGCCGCCGTGGGCACCGCGCGCGGTGGCGTGCTCGACCTGCTTGCGCAGCGCGGTGACGATCGCCTGCGCGCGCGGAGGATCCATGGCGAGGTACTCCCCGTCGGTGGTCTGGGTGATCGAGGTGGAGACCTCCTGCTCAATGGCGGGATCCAGGGTAATGGCTTGCAGTCGCAACCGCTCGTCCAGGTGGGGAGCCGTGATCGCCCGACCCAGTGCCTGGCGAGCGTACTCCGATAGGAGGCTTGTGTCACGTGTTGTTCGCGCCTTGTCCCCAATCGCCTCCACGATCGTGCCGAGATCGCGGATCGGCACACCCTCCGCGAGCAGCGACTGCAGCACGCGCTGGATCTCGCCAACGGACAGTGCATCGGGTACAACCTCTTCAACGACAGCGGCGTTGGTCTCCTTGAGCTTGTCGAGCAGCGCGCGGACATCCTGGCGAGTCAGCACCTCCGAGGCGTGGTCACGGATCGTCTCGGTCAGGTGCGTGACGATCACCGACTCGGCGTCGACGACGGTGTAGCCGAGCGACTCGGCCTCGCCGCGCGCGGACTCCTGGATCCAAACGGCCTCCAAGCCGAAGGCGGGCTCGCGCGTGGGGATGCCCTGGAGTTTGCCCATCGCGTCGCCGGGGTCCATCGCGAGCAGATGCCCGGGCATGATCCGCCCGCGCGTGACCTCCGAGCCGCGCACCTTGACTACATACTCGTGCGACTCCATCCCCAACTCGTCGTGGATCCGCACGGGCGGGATCACGAGGCCGAGGTCGGCGGCGATCTGGCGGCGGATCATGCTCACGCGCCGCAAGAGCGTGCTGCTGGCGGTGCCCCCGCCGCCGCCACCGCCGTCGACGAGCGGCACGAGGCCAAAGCCGATGGCGAGCTCGAGCGCGTCGACGCCCACCTCTGCCATCGGCTCCTCGCCCGCTTTGGGAAGCGACGCCTGCGCAGCCGCGGCGGTGACGGCATCCTCGGCATCGCGTGCGCCGGGCATGCCGTTGCGTACGGCCCAAGCGATCGCACCGAAGACCGCGGCGATCAAGAGAAACGGCAGCTTCGGCAGCCCGGGGATCAGCGCGAACAGGCCGATCGCGCAAGCGGCCACGAGTGGCGCCTTGCGCTGGCCGAGGATCTGGTTGGCGATGTCCGAGCCGAGGTCGCGATTTGATGAGGCGCGGGTGACGATGATGCCGGTCGCAACGGAGATGAGCAGCGCAGGAATCTGTGCTGAGAGGCCATCACCCACAGTTAGTAGCGAGTACTCGTGGGTGGCTTCGCTGAAGCCGAGGTGGCGCTGGAGCATGCCGACGATGATCCCGCCGACGAGGTTGATGGCCGTGATGATCACGGCCGCCATCGCATCGCCTTTGACGAACTTGGAGGCGCCGTCCATGGCGCCGTAGAAGTCGGCCTCCTGGGCGATCTCCGAGCGGCGCGCACGCGCCTGGTCGTCGGTGATCAGGCCGGCGTTCAAGTCGGCGTCGATCGCCATCTGCTTGCCGGGCATCGCGTCGAGGGTGAAGCGCGCGCCCACCTCGGCGACGCGTCCGGCGCCGTTGGTGACGACGATGAACTGGATCACGACGAGGATCAGGAAGATCACCAAGCCGACGACCACGTTGCCGCCGACGACGAATTCGCCGAACGACTTGACGACGCTGCCGGCGTCGCCCGTGGTGAGGACCAGCCGCGTGACCGACACGTTGATCGCCAGACGGAACATCGTGGTCAGCAGCAGCAAGCTCGGGAACGAGGCGAAGTCGAGCGCCTTGCTGAGATACATCGTTGCGACCACGATCGTCAGCGCACCGGCGATGTTGAGCGTGATCATCAAGCTGAGCAGCTCCGAGGGGAGCGGCACGACGAGCATCGTCACGACGAGCACCACGGCGACCGCCGCGAGCATGTCGGTGTGGCTCAGCAGCCTGCGCAGGCCGGGGCTGTTCACGACGCGAGCCTCCTACGGCCGGCCATGCGATAGACGAAGGCGAGCACGCTGGCGACGGCGGCGTAGAGCTCCTGGGGAATGATCTGGCCGATCTCGACCGACCCATGCAGGGCGCGCGCCAGCGGCGGGTCGCTGACCACGGGCACGTCGTTCTCTTCGGCCACGCGCCTGATCTGCAGGGCAACGAGATCCTGGCCCTTGGCGACCACCTCGGGGGCGGTGCGAGTGCCGTCATAAAGGAGCGCCACGGCGAAGTGGGTGGGGTTGGCGACGACCACATCCGCCGTGGCGACCGCGGCCATCATGCGCGCACGTGCAAGCTGCGCCTGGCGGCGGCGCAGCGCCGCCTTGACCTCGGCAGAGACGCCGTACTGGCGGGTCTCGTCGCGGACCTGCTGCTTGGTCATCATCAGCTGCTGCTCGTGGCGACGGCGCTTCCAGGCATAGTCGATCAGCCCGATCAGCAGGTAGGCGAAGGACGCATCCTCGGCGACACCGAGGGCCTTGCCAAAAGACAGCGAGCCGAGCCCGCCGGCAGAGATGCCGACGATCGACGCGAGCCCCGTGAGACCCGGGAGCAGCGCGAGCGCGGCGACAGCGCCGACGACCGCCACCTTGACAATCGTCTTGATCGCCTCGAAGACAGCGTTCGGCCCCAGCAGGTTCTTCAGACCCGACGCTGGGTTGATGCGGCGGAAGTCAGGTTTGAGCGCCTGCGGCGTGGGCCTGAAGCCGACCTGCGCCACCCCCACGATCAAGCCGGCCGCGAGGCAGGCGCCGGCGATCGGTGCGATCGCGACACCGACGGTGGCGATCGCCGAGTGCAGCAGATCGTCGAGCCCGGCGGCACTCATTGCTTTGTGAGACTGGGCGATGTCGCCGAACGCCTGGTGGAACATCGCCCCGCCGGCGGCGACGACTTTGGCACCCACGAGGCTGATGGTGAACAGGCCGGCGACCACAACCACCGATCCGCCGAGGTCGGGGCTGCGCGCCACCTGCCCTTTCTCACGCGCGCGCTGACGGTGGCGCGGTGTTGCCTTCTCGGTGCGGTCGTCGTTGGCCATGAGCTACGCGACGTGCAGCGCGCCGAGGGCATCGCCCACGCTCACTGACATTTGGTTGGAGATCCAGTTGGCGGTAAACGGCAGCGACGCGCCCACGACGAGCAGCGCGACGGCCACCTTCGTGGGAAAGCCCACGGCGAAGATGTTCAGCTGCGGAACGACCCGCGAGACGATGCCGAAGGCGACGTCGGTAATCAAAAGCGCCACGAGCACCGGCGCGGCGACCTCGAGCGCACCGGCGAACACGGTGGAGAAGACCTGCTCGACGCCGCCCAGCAGCGAGGACAGCCGCGGCCCCTGCGTCAGGGGAACGAGCTGGAAGGTGCGATCGAGGCCACGCAGCGTCCACGCATCGCCGCCGATCAGCAGGAACACTAGCGTTCCCACAAGCGAGTAGAAGCGAGCGATCACGGCTGTTTCCTGGCCGTTCATCGGGTTGATCAGGTTGCCGTAGGAGAAGCCCGCGATCACGTCGATCACCGAGCCGGCCGATTCGAACGCAGCGGCCAGCAGGCTCAGTGTGAAAGCGAAGCCAAAGCCGACAAGCAGCCCCTCGACGACGAGGCCGGCGAGCGTGACCGGGTCGGTGGGGATGTGCTGGCCGTGCAGCGCGATCGGCGCGAGACCCACGGAGATGCCCACCGCAATCAGGCCCTTTACGTGCACAGGAATGATCTGCGAGGAGAACAGCGGCGCGAGCATGAACAGCGGCGTGACCCGCGCGAGCACGAGGATGAAACCCACCAGCTCACCGCCCTCGAGTTTCGTCAGCAGCTGAATCACGTGCTCGTCCGCCTGGCCGGCAACGCGTACTCCATCTCAAGAGCTTCCCCAGCGCGGGCGATCACGAGCCCACCATCGTGGGGATGGACGTGTATAGGGCGGTGGTGTAGGAGACGAGCTGGCCGAGCATCCATGGACCGAGGACGACGATCACGACGGCCACGGCGGCGATCTTGGGGATCAGCGACAGGCTCTGCTCCTGGATCTGGGTGACAGCTTGAAAGACGCTCACCAAGAGGCCCACGGCGAGCGCGACGAGCAGCAGCGGCCCAGCGATCTTCAGCGCCAGGCTCATGGCCTGCGTGGCGAGGTTGACGACGGTGTCCTGGTTCATGGTGGCTGGGAGGTTGGTGGACGGTGGCTAGGGAGGGTGGGCGCTAGTGGAAGCTCTGGACGAGGGATTTGATGACGAGATCCCAGCCGTCGACAAGCACGAACAGCAGGATCTTGAAAGGCAGCGAGATGAACGTGGGCGGCAGCATGATCATGCCCATGCTCATCAGCACGGAGGAGACGATCAGGTCGATCAACAAGAACGGCAAGAAGATCAAGAAGCCGATCTGAAACGCGGTCTTCAGCTCAGAGACGATGAACGCGGGGATCAGCACCTCGGTGGGCACTTCCGCGCGCTTGTGCGGCTCTTTGGCGTGGGCGAGGTTGACGAACAGCGAGATGTCCTCCACGCGCGTCTGGCGAAACATGAATTCGCGCAGCGGCTGCTCGGCGCGCTCGAGCGCGACGGTGGTGGAGATCTTGCTCGCCTCGAGCGGTTCGACAGCGTCCTTCTTGATCGCACCGACGGTGGGCGCCATGACGAAGATCGTGAGGAACAGCGCAATGCCCACGAGCACCTGGTTGGGCGGCGCGGTGGTCGTGCCGACGGCGGTGCGGATGAAGCCGAGGACTATGAGGATGCGACTGAAGCCGGTGACGGTGAACAGGATCGCCGGCACGAGCGTGAGACCGCCCACGAGCAGCAGGATCTGCACGGCGTTGCTGGAGTTGACGGCCGGCAGCGCGCCGAGGAGGCCGAGGGTGTTCATCGCCTGACCGTCATCTCGCGCAGCCGCTCGACCAGCGCCGTCGACGGCGATGGCATCTGCATTGGATCGGGGCGCGGCCCGACGACGGGGCTGACCGCGAGCAGCGCGCCCTGCTCGCCGAGCAGCCCCGCATCGCGTGCCTCGTGCTCGGTGTAGCGGTGGATCGGCGCGACCCCATGCTCGGTGGCGCCCAGCAGTACGTAGTCGTTGCCGGCGCGCACGAGATGCACGGAGCGCCCAGAGCCGAGGGTGAGCGCGGCGACGCTGGCCAGGCCGGCGCTCGTCTGAGTGGAGTCGCTGCCGCCCTCGCGGTGGGCCTTAACCTGGCGCAGGATCCACGCAAGCCCCCAGATGACGCCGATGACGATCGCCAGGCCAACGATCGTGCGCACGATGCTCGCGCCACCGTTGCTGGCCACGCTGGCGTGCGAGCTGGTGCTAGAGGGGTTGAGGTCCAGCGGCGTGTTTTCGCCGCTCGCGGGCGGTGTTTTCAGCGCGGGCGAGAACGCAGACGCATCACTCGCGAACGCGAGCAGGCAGGCGCCAAGCGCCGCAGTCGCCGTCGCGACCGCACGGTAAAACGATATGCACTTGATCATCGAGGGACGACTCCGAGGAAGAGTCCTCCGGGTTATCGGCCCAGCGGCGGCGGTCTTGAGGGGCGGCGAAGCTGCCGCTGAGGGTCGCTACTGCAGCAGCGCGGCGAGCTGCACTGCCCACTGGCCCTCGGCGGTGACCACGAGGGCGCCGTTGGCGAAACACAGGCCGTTGGCAAACAGCTCGACGGGTGCGTCAGCCGTCTGGTCGAGCTCTACGAGAGCCCCCTGCGTGAGCGTGAGCGCCTCACCGAGCGGTAGATGGGTCCTGCCAAGCTCGGCCCAGACGCGGACGAAGATGCTGCGCAGGATCTCGCCGTGCTCAGAGCCCTCTTCGGACTCCTGTAGGTGCGCGCGGGCGCGTTCGAGCTCCGCGCGGCCGAGCTTGGCGTAGATGTCGGCGTGGATCGGCGGTTCGCCGGTGGAGGTGAGCTTGACGGCGCGCCTAACACCGCTGCGGCCAGGGCGCCCGCGACCGAGCGAGACGCCCTCGGCGAATAGCAGCACACCGTCCTCAGAGCTGTCTTCGAGCGTTACGAGCGCGCCTGGGGTGAGTTCGAGCATCCGCTCGATGGGCATCTGCACGGAGCCGACCTCTGCTCGCAGCAACACGCTTGCGCCGGCGACGCCGCGACGCAGGGCGACGGCGCCGCGGGGATCGGAGCCGGTGGGCTGATTGCCGCCGCCGCGGATGCGCTCGGTAACAGGCTCGATCGCGGCCCATGGGATCAGCAGCGAGATCGCGGAGGTGAGCGCGTCGATCTTGACGTCGAGCGTGACCGACAAGGTGGGTTCGCCGATGGGCGTGTTGACGCCGGCGTCGCCCTCGATGTCGACGTCGCCGCGGACGAGCTCGGGACCACCGAACTCACACCAGGCGGCGGACAGCTGGCGCACGATCGAGTCGAGCACGCCTCTGGTGAGCACCCAGTCGATCTCCGTCAGATGGCGCTGCTCGGGTGCGTGGGACGCCTCGCCACCGAGCAGGCATTCAAGCGACTGCAACACGAGCGGCAGCTCGACGCTCATGAGCATGTGCCGTTGGATCGATTCGGCCTCGACGGCCACTGCGATCGCGTCAGCGGGAAGCTGCGCCTTGGCAGCTGCCCAGGTGTGTTGGCTGATGTCGGTGAGGACCAGTTCGATCTCAGCGTTCAGCTCGGTTTCAAGCCAGCTGCCGAGCGTGTCGCAGAACACGTCGAGCGCGCGCACGATGCGCCGGCGCAGCTCGGTGGTGAACTTGGTTGGCTGGGAGAAGTCGAGCGTGCGGATACCTTCGGGGCCAACACTCGCGTGCTCGAGCGCGTCCGTGTGCTCCACCCCTTCCTGCCCGACCCCATCCTGCCCCTGGGCGCTATCCAGGTCGGGGGCGTCGCTGCGCTCCTGGTCCACGCTCATGTCCGGCACAGACTCCTGTAGTCAGCCATCTAGCCCTCCTGGTCGGGTTCCGCGTCAGCGCCTGTGCCGGCTACACCATCGCCGCCGCCGACCGGCCCATCATCGCCAACCGCGGGAGTAGCGGCAGCGACTGCAGGCGCGTCAGCAGCCTCTCCGGCGCCGACAGCTGCAGCTTGGCCGCCATTAGCTGCGCGTGCGTTTGCGGACTCTGAGTCGGACTGGCCGTCGAGGATTTCGGTGATGCGCAGACCGTACTGCTCGTCGATGACGACGACCTCGCCACGGGCGATGGCGCTGCCGTTGACGAGCAGGTCGGCGGCCTCACCGGCAAGCCGCTCGAGCGTGACGACCGAGCCGACGCGCAGATCGAGCGTCTCGCCAACGGTCATGTGCGTGCGCCCGATCTCGACGCTTAGCTCCATGGGGATGTCGCTGAGACGGCTCAGATCAGCGTCGAGGGCGGCGTCCGCGTGGGAGGGCGCTCCTTGCTCGAACTGCTCGTACTCGATTGTGTCGGGCAAGAGGGCTGGCTCCTATTGAACGGTCAAGTCTGGGATCAGGATCGCTTCGACTTTGACGTCGGTCTCCCTGCTGATCGTCTCGAGGATCTGGTGCTTGATCGCCTTGCGGCCCTTTTCTGTAACAAGCGTTTCGCCGTTCTGGTTGGTGATGGCGTTGGTGATGATTTCGCGCACGAGCGGTTCCTCGGGCAGCGTGCCGACGGCGTTTTCGCCGCTGGAGGCGGCGGCGGTCGCTGAGGCGCCGTCGCTCTGCCCGGGAGCGAGCTCGAGCCCGACGGTGAGCTTGGCGAAGCGGCCCTGTTGGAGGTTCAGCAGGAAGGGCGCTGGCAGCACGTACAGGGTTCCTTTGATCTTGTCCTTGTTGACAGGCGCGGGCCTGGTCATCTTGTAACCGATGCCCAGTATGAGAATCGGCAGGGCCACTGCAAGCATTAGCTTTTTGTTCTTGAGTTTCGCCATGACCATCCTGACCTAAGGTTCGGAGGCACCTTCCGCTTCTGGTTCGCCTTCGGCTCCATGGAGTCGTCGCATCACGATCTCAACGCGCCGGTTGCGTGCGCGGCCGGCTGCGGTCGCGTTGCTATCTATCGGTCGTTGTTCGGCGTTGCCTGAGGCTGTGAGCCGGTTGGCGCTGACGCCATGGGCGATCAGGTACTGCACGACGATGCTCGCGCGGGCGGTGGAGAGCTCCCAGTTGCTGGGGAACGCGCCACCGGTGATCGGCACGTTGTCGGTGTTGCCTTCGACGGCGATCGGGTGGACGTGGTCGACGTTCAGCAGCGCCGCGATCTCGGTGAGCAGGGGCTGGCCCTGACTCTCCAGGGCGGCGC
>DATBYJ010000105.1:0-11651 GCA_036513795.1 Solirubrobacteraceae bacterium
CATCCTGCGCGGGCGCCCGGCCTGCGCCGTGGCGGCCGATCTGCCTCGTCGCTCGGGTACGGCGCAGGTCAATCATCTCGTGGGCAGGCTCGCCGTCCACACCGTCGAGCTCGACTTCGACTATCTGTTCGCCAGGCGCCGCGCCAAGCCAATCGACTGGCGGCAGGCCTCAGAGCCGGATGCGAACACCAAACGCATGACGGTTCCGCTGTCGACGACGTGGCCGATGCTGCGTCTCTCCGACGGGGCTCTCGAGCGGGTACGCCCGACGCGGGCCAGCGCCGGCGCTGGCGTCACGACAAATGGGGTCTCGCCACCAGCGCCCGTGTCGGCGACGCCAGCCCCAGTGTCGGCGCCCGCCGCCACGAACGGCAATGGCTCAGCGGACAAAAGCCACGTCGTGATTCACCCACCCGCGTCGACGGGGACGCACGCCGGCGGCGCGACGAACGGCATGAGCACCGCGACGAGCGGCCTGTACGTTCCTGCGTCACAGCTGAGCACAGCGCTCGCGCCGCTCGACGACGAGGCGGCTGCTGTAGTCGAGGGGTTCCTGGGCACCATGGAGCACTTCCTGATCGCCAACGAGGAGGTGATGAGCGCGTATCTAGAGGGCAGCACGGCGCTTGCGGGCCAAGCAACGACGCAGCGCCCGCTGGTCGGGAGGGTCCTGTCCTGGGAACCGGAGATCGAGCTCGTGGCACAGCGGCTGGTGAACCCACTCGAGGACCTGTATCTGCTCGATCACACGCTCGGCCGAGAGGTTTCGCGCACCGACCCTGATCTGCATGCGCTGCCACTGATGCCGCTGGCGATGAGCATCGAGGTCCTCGCCGAGGCCGCGTCGTGCCTGCTGCCACAGCTGATCCTCACGGGACTGCGCGACCTGCGCGCTCACCGCTGGCTTGCATTCGACGATGCCCCGCAGACGCTCCAGGTCAGCGCTCGTCGCCTGGCCGCCACGGACGGCTGTGAGCAAGTGCGGGTGGAGTTGCGCATCGTCAAGGACGATGGCCCAAGCGCTCCCGTCGTCGAGGCGACCGCACTGCTAGCCCATGGCTTTTCGCCCGCGCCAGCGCCAGCTGTGGTCGCGCTACACGATGGCAGGCCGTCTCGCTGGCAGCCCGGGGAGCTCTATGAGCAGGCGATGTTCCATCAGCCGCTGTGGCAGGGGGTCCGCAGGGTGGACCGTGTTGGCAGCGCCGGCGCGCACGCGCGGCTAGCGGTGCTCCCGCGCACGGGGCTGCTGCGCGACGACCCTGAGCCGAACTTCGTGCTGGACCCAGTGGCGCTCGACTCGGCCGGCCAGGTGGTCGGCTTCTGGGCGGCCGACGTGCTAGAGCAGGGACAGGTCGTCTTCCCCTTCCGGCTCGCCGCGCTCGACCTGTACCGACCCACTCCGCCAGTTGGCGAGCAGCTCACCTGCGTGGCGGCGATCTCGCTGGAGGGCGAGCACCTGGTCAGCTCGGACATCGACCTGCTCGATGCGAACGGCGACTGCTGGATGCGGCTGACCGGCTGGGAAGACAAGCGCTTCGCCGTCCCCGAGCGCTTCGCGCCACTGGCACGTCCCGCGAAGCTGGCGCCGTTGTCGAGCCGGTGGGAGGCGCCGCAGGCGCCCTACCCGCAGCAGACCGTCGTGTGCCGATGCATGGACTCACGACTTCCCGTCGATCGGGCGCTGTGGAAGCCGGTGTGGGCCAGCCGCGTGCTCGGCCCTCACGAGCGCGAGCTCTTCGCGACCCTGGAACTGCCCGAGATGCGCGAGCTCGAGTGGCTGGCAGCGCGTACGGCCGGCAAGGAGTGTGTCGCAGAGCTCGTCCGTGCCACTTACGGCTTGGAACTGCTGCATGCCGAGATCGAGATTCTGCCCGACGAGCAGGGCGCGCCGATCGTCTTCTGCCCCACGCTCGACGGTCTCGGCCAAGCGCCAGCTATCTCGCTCACTCACACGAGCGGCCAAGCAGCTGCACTTGCAGCTTTCGCGCCGCCTGACGGTGGCGTGGGCATCGACATCGAGCAACTGCAGCCACGCCCCCAGGGGTTCGCGCAGACAGCCTTTACCGCCGCCGAGCAGGAGTTGCTCGAGCAGCTCTCCCCAAATGCCACGGAGGAGTGGCTGCTGCGGATCTGGTGCGCACGAGAGGCAGCCGGGAAGGCGCTCGGCATCGGCCTCGCGGGCGGATCCGCCGCGCCGCGGGTGTCCGCGATCGACGTTGAGCGCAGAACACTGCTGGTCGATGTCGCCGACCGCCAGCTCATCATCTGGACGCACTGTGACGGGGAGCTCATCGTAGCGACCGCCGTCGACCCCGGTCTGGTAACTGCGCAGGCCACACGATGACGACGCTCGATCCACAGGTCGCACAGGCGATCCTCGCGCTGCTCGAGGATGCACAGGGCGACTGGGAATACACCGGGGAGATCGGTGTGGACACACGCTTCGTTGCCGATCTCGGCTTGGAGTCTCTGGAGATCGTGATCCTCTCGACGATGGTCCAACAGCAGTTCGGGAAACTGCCGTTCCCCCAGTTCTTCGAGGAGATCGGGCAGCGGCCGGTGGATCAGCGCGACATCACCGTCGCGGAACTCGCGATGTTCGTATGCGAGCACCGCCAACCGAAGCAACTGGAGGAGGTGTGAAATGGGCCCAACGCTGCTGATTGGCTTGGATGGAGCGACGTTTACGGTCCTCGACCCATATATGGAGCGGGGGGTGATGCCTTTCCTGGCCGAGCTCTCGCAGCGCAGCACGCGTGCCGTGCTGCGCTCGATCATGCCGCCGCTGACGCCGCCGGCATGGACTTCGCTGGTAACCGGCAAGCACCCCGGTCAACATGGCATCTTCGACTTCTTCCAGAAGGAAGAGGCCGGGAGCGTGTACTTCTCCTTCGCCAGCTCCCAGGAGGTCAGGTCCGCAACGATCTGGACGCTGGCCAGCGAACAAGAGCGACGGATCACCACCCTGAACTTCCCGTTGACGTTCCCGCCGCCGCCGGTAGAGGGCTCTGTCGTCCCCGGCGGGATGATGCCGTGGCGCCAGCTGCGCCTCGGCTGCCATCCGCCGGGCCTGTTCGAGCGCCTTCAGGAGATCCCGGGCTTCAATCCGCGAGAGATGCTCGACATGCAGCTCGAGATCAAGGCGATCGACGGGTGCCCTGATGATGAGTTCGCAGACTTCGTCGAGCTTCACATTCGCCGCGAGCAGCGCTGGGCGGAGGTTCTCCATCACTTGATGAGGTCCGACCCGGCCGACCTGATGGCTGTGATGTTCGACGGTGTCGACAAGCTGCAGCATCTGTGCTGGAGGTTCATCGATCCGGCCAGCTACCCCGAGCATCCAACCGCGTGGGAGCGCGAGATGATCACCCTGTGTGACCGCTACTTCAGTTCGCTCGACGGGCTGATCGCGGGGATCGTCGAGGCGGCGGGCCCAGAGGCCACAGTCGTGCTCGCATCCGACCACGGCTTCGGACCGACCCGCGACGTGTTCCACGTCAACTCGTGGCTGGAGCGCAACGGATACCTGACATGGGCAGATGGCCAAGGCAGGGATGAGCGCGGCGACACCGAGGTGGGATTTGCGGAGATGACCCGCCACGTGCACGCGCTCGACTGGTCCCTGACCGTCGCCTACGCGGCAACGCCATCGAGCCAAGGGATCCACATCGTCGACCGCGTCCCGGGCAGCGAGGAGCCGATGCCGCGGCAGGCCCGCGCACAGCTCACCGAGGAGATTGCCGCCAAGCTGCGCGACGTACGCCGCCCCCACGATGATGCGCTCCTGGTCGAGGAGGTTTGGACGCGCGAGCAAGCATTTGCCGGACCGTTTGAAGAGCTCGGTCCCGACCTCTCGCTGGTGCTCGCTGACGGCGGCACATTGTCGATCCTTCCTTCCGAGACGATCGTCGCTCGCCGCCCCGAGGCCCGCGGCCATCACCGCTGGGAGGGCATCTTCCTGGCGGCCGGCCCCGGCATCCGTGCCGGCGCATCGGTGGACGAACTGTCGATCGTCGACGTGGCACCATTGCTGCTGCATCAACTGGGCCTGCCGGCACCCGAGGACATGGCGGGCAGCGTGCCGGAGGCGATCTTCGAGCCTGGCGAGCTCGAGCGACGCCCTGCGCGGCGCGTCCCCGCGGCAGCGCCAGCGCTGGTATCGAGCCCAGCCGCCAACATCGAGCTTGATCCCGAGGAGCAGACCGCCGTGATGGAACGGCTACGCGCGCTGGGGTATGTGGAGTGAGCGGCGAGGTAGGCATCTGATGCCGAAGGCAACGCTCTCCAGTGGCGTGCGGATTCACTATCAACAGGTCGGCGAGGGCCCCGACCTGGTGATGATCCACGGCCTGACCGGCAACCTCGCGGTATGGCATCTGCGGATCGTGCCCGAGCTGGCAGAGCACTTCCGGGTCCTCACCTACGACCTCCGCGGCCACGGCCACAGTGACGCGCCGCCGTCCGGCTACACGCTGGCGGCGATGGCCGACGATCTGCTGGCGCTGCTCGACGAGCTCGAGATCGAGCGGCCGCTGATCGCCGGGCACAGCTACGGAGCCGACATCGCCCTCTATCACGCGCTTCTGCGGCCGGACCGAGTGCACGAGGTGATCGCGATCGAGGCAGCGCTGCCGGCGCTCGAGGCGAGCCGGCGTCACGACGGCTGGGTCGGCTGGTCCTACTGGGCGCGAGCGCTCGAGGAAGCTGGCCATCCCGTACCGGCGGACAAGCGCTCGGACATGCGCTACATGATCAGGGCAACGATCGATCTCCCCAAGCAGTGGGGGCCGCTGAAGGGTCTGCCGCGCAACCCCAAGCCACTGCTGAGACTCCTCGACGAGACGACGCTCGCGGAGGACTACCGGGATGTCGGCGAGCTGACACTCGAGCGCATCGGCTCGATCCAAACGCCGGTCGTGCTGATGTATACGGAGAGCTCGGCGTTCATTGACACCTTCGAGTTCCTCAAAGAGCATCTGCCTAACACGCACGGCGTGCTGCTGCCGAACAGCGAATGGGGCCACTTCGGCCCAATGGAGCAACCGGAGCTGGTCGTACGGCACATCGCCGAACGACTGCCGGGAGCTGAGCCGATCGAGATCGCGAGGGACTGATGCACGGGATCAACAAGGGCCGGGCCGGTCGACCGGGCGATGCAGTGATCGTCACCGGCAGCGGCACGGGCATCGGCTTGGAGGCCTCGCTGCATCTGGCCGCGGCGGGCTTTCGCGTGTACGCGACCGTACGCAACCCCGATCAGCGCGCGGGGCTGCTGACCACGGCCTCTGAGCGAGGCGTGGAGCTCGAGATACTGACGCTGGACCTCACCGATCGCGCGAGTATCGCCGCGGCGGTCGCCACCGTCGTGAGTGACACGGGGAGCGTCTTCGGGCTGGTTAACAACGGTGGCGTTGGCCTGCGCGGATGCACCGAGGACTGCTCAGAGGAGGAGATCCGCCTGCTGTTCGAGACCAACGTGCTCGGCACAATCGCGGTCACACAGGCGGTGATCCCGCACATGCGTAAAGCGGGCTGCGGGCGGATCGTCACGGTGTCCTCTGTGGGCGGACGCGTGCCCGGCTTTGGCGTGACCATGTATTGCGCGAGCAAGTTCGCCCAAGAGGGATTCGGCGAGGGCCTCGCGCAAGAGCTGGCCCCGCACGGGGTCCAGTCGGTGATCATTGAGCCCGGCATCATCAAGACGACGCGCTGGTCGCGCCATCGCGGCACAGCCGCACAGGCGAGCGATCCAAGCAGCCCCTATCACGAGCTGTTCTGGGCGAGTGAGGCGATCGCCGACAAGCTGGTCGAGCGCTCGCCGACGCGCCCCGAGCATGTGGCAAGTGCGATCGGTGAGGCGCTGAGTGCCAAGCAACCGCGGATGCGCTACGTGGTGGGTCGCGGCGCGTCGCTGGTGATCGCGCTGCGACGCTACATGCCACAGAGCCTGTTCGAGCGGTTGTACTTCGGCGGGCACATTCGCCGAGTCGAACGTCGAGCCAAAGGCGGCGATGCCGCACCGAGCATGGAATCGAGCGGATGAGCAGCCGCCGCTTCTTGATCACGCTGTGGCCGTTCACCGGCCATTTGCTGCCGCAGCTGAGCATCGCAATGGCGCTGCGCGAACGCGGTCACGAGGTCGCTTTCTACAGCGGCGAGGCCGTCCGCGGGGCGATCGAGCGAGAGGGCTTCGAGCTGTTTCCATTCCAACGTCTCGACCAAGAGCGCGCCTTTGCGAGCATGCGCGCGGTCGACACCGGCGACCGGCGCGCCCGCCCCGGCAAAGGCCGGCTGCTGCCGCTGCTGCGGGACTGGTTGGTGGAGACGATCCCCGACCAAGTCGCGGATCTGCGCGATGTGCTCGGGCACTGGCGCGCGGACGCGATCGCCACTGACCTGTCTCTGTGGGGGCCGATCCTGGTGCTGTGGGAGACCGAGCGAATCCCAGTGGCGCTGTCCTCGACCTTCATGGGACCGCTGATCCCGGGCCCGGATGCACCCGCGTTCGGCTTTGGGCTGCGCCCCCCCCACGCTCCGTGGAGCCGGCTGGGCGCGGCTGCTTTGACGCGTTTGACCGAGTTGGGAGCGAGCGGGATGCGCAGGCGGGTGGACGAGCTGCGCGTGCGGTATGGGCTGGCGCCGCTGGGCGAATCGGTAAACAGGTACACCGCGCGCCTGCCGCTGTACCTCGTCGGCAATATCCCCGCGCTCGACTACAACCGCGGCGATCTGCCCGGCAGCGTGCACTACGTCGGCAACTGCATCTCCTATCCCGACCCAGCAGGAACCCCGCAGTGGCTGGAGAGAATCCCCACCGAGCGACCGTGGGTACACGTGACCGAGAGCACACTCGCATACGGAGAGCCGTTTCTGCTGCGTACGGCTATCGAGGCACTCGCCGATCAGCCCGTGGAGCTGATCATCACAACCGGCGATCAGCGAGAGACGATGGCGCTCGGTCCGGGCGTGTCCGCCTCGAACGTGCATGTGGCCCCGTGGCTCAGCCACGGCGAGTTGCTGCCGCGTTGCTCTGCCCTGGTGACCGTCGGTGGCAAGGCGACTGTCCTCGCCGCAGCCGAGGCCGGCGTACCGATGGTGGTGGTGCCGACGACCTGGGACAAGCCGGACAACGCCCGCCGCGTCACCGAAACCGGTGCGGGTATCCGACGCTCGCCACGCCGCCTGAGCGCCGAGGGGTTGCGGGCTGCCGTACGGGAGGTACTCGACCAGCCCTCCTACCGCGATGCGGCAAAGCGATTGGCTGCGCAGCTGGCCAGCGCCCCGGGGCCAGCACGAGCGGCTGAGCTACTCGAGCAGCTCGCGCCTGTAAGCCATACCGACGACGAGCCGGCACTCCTCGATCGGGCATCGACATGAGCACCTTCGCGACTGCCGAGCACGTTGGTACCAGCCCCGATCCGTTCGTAACCGCAACGTCGGAGGCGATTCCACGGCGACCGCGGCTGCTCTCATACGTCGGGCGTTGGGGGCGTGCGCGGCGATGGCTGCCGACCGACGCCATGCGGCTACTCGACGGCGGTTGTTCGTTCGGTTACGGCTCGGCCGCGGTCGTCGCAAGGGGGCCTGAAGGGCGTGTGATCGTCGGCGTGGAGCGCGATCCCCAGCTCCTGGCACAGGCTCAGCGCCAGTTCTCCTGGCTGCCGATGGTCGCGGGTGACGTCAGTGAGCTACCCGTCGCGGACAGCTGTGCGGACGTGGTGCTGCTGCTGGATGTGATCGAGCACATCGCCAAACCCGAGCGTGCGCTCGCTGAGGCCCACCGTGTGCTGCGCCCGGAGGGGACACTCATCATCAGCGTGCCGCATCGAGGGGCCACCAGTTGGCTTGACTCGGTGAACCTCTACGCCGCGATGCGCCGGCACCGTCCTTCCTGGCCCACCCTGGACGGCATGGTCGCCACCGAGGACGGGCAGCATCACCATTTCACCGTCGCCGAACTCCGCGCGCTGCTCGAGCCATGGTTCGCGGTGGAGGAGGTGTCGCGCACCGGGTTCGGCCTGCAGGAGCTCGTCAACCTCGCCCTCCTGATGATCCAGGTGCCGCTCCGCGCGCCGCGCGCGGCCAGGCTGCTGATGCCGCTCCACCTGCTCGTCTACATCCTCGACGACAGCATCCCTACGGGTAGGTTCGGCTACCACCTCGCGGTACGTGCGCGCAGCAACAAGCGGGACGGCTAGCTATGAGCGCTCGCGTCCTGTTCTGCTGTTGGCCGTTCGAGGGGCATGTGTTCCCGCAGTTGAGCATGGCCCTGGCGCTCCGTGAACGAGGTAACGAGGTCGCGTTCTACACGGGTGGGCGACTCCGCACGACGATCGAACACGAGGGAGTGCAGGTCTTCCCGTTTGCGCAGATCGAGCCAGCTTGGCTGGCGGTGCAGCAGCGCGAGCGAGAGGTCGGAGGCCGCCGCCAGTCGCTGCGGGTCCAACAACAGGCGTTTCGCGATTGGCTCGTGGAGACGATTCCGAGCCAGGTCGAAGATCTGCGGGCGATCATCGGCGAGTGGCAAGCCGACGTGCTCGTCACCGACGCCTCGATGTGGGGGCCAAGCCTGGTTTTGAACGAGGCGCTGCCAATCCCAGTCGCGCTTGCCTCGCCGGTGATCACGGCGGTTATTCCCGGCCCAGATGCGCCGCCACCGGGATCTGGGCTCCCACCGGCACACAATGCCCGCGAGCGAGCGCGTGCGTCCGCGATCACTCATGCGACGCAGCTGCTGGGGCGTGGTCTGCGGCGACGGCTGGATGAGCTGCGCGCTCAATTTGGACTTCCGGCGATGGGCTGCGGCGTCAACGAGCGCTGCGGACAGCTGCCGCTCTACATGGTGCTGAGCGTCGGCGAGCTCGACTTCAATCGCAACGATCTGCCGGCAAGCGTGCACTACGTCGGCGCTTGCACGTGGCATCCGCCGGAGCCGGCGGGGACGAGCGAATGGCTCGATCAGCTGCCGAAAACACAGCCATGGGTGCATGTCACCGAGGGAACCTCTCACTACCAGGACCCGTTTGTCCTACGTGCAGCTGTCAACGGACTGGCTGGTGCACCGCTCGAGGCGATCATCACGCACGGTCGCGATCGCCGGGCCGAGGAGCTGGGCCTCACAAGCACGGCAGCAAACGTGCACATGGCGCCGTGGCTCAGCCACGACGCCCTGCTGCCTCGCTGTCAGGCACTGGTGACGACCGGTGGAGCGGGCACGGTGATGGCCGGATTGCAGGCGGGAGTGCCGCTGGTGATAGTGCCAACCACGTGGGATAAGCCGGACAATGCCCAGCGCGTCGTGGCGGCCGGGGCGGGCCTGATCCTGTCGCCGCGGCGTTGCACACCGAGGAGCCTGCGCGATGCCGTCGAAACTGTGCTTATGCAGCCGCGCTATCGCGAAGCCGCGCAGCGTTGCGCGGCGCTGCTGGCACAAGCGCCCGGACCCTCCGGAGCGGCCGAGCTGATCGAAGCACTGGCTCCCGCGCAAGCTGACGGGAACGAGCAAGCGGCGGGTCAGCAAGACATCGAAAGGACCTTCAGGTGAACCGTTCCTACACGGCGAAGCGCTTGCTCCCCGTACTTTTGGCGCTCGGCGTCCTGCTCGTGCCCGTTTGCAGCACAACCGCCGCCGGCACCGACGGTGAACGCGGGATCGTCCCGATCGCCCAGAACGGGTTCGGCGAACACGAAAACGCTTACGCGTGGTCGATGGGCTGGTTCCAAGGGAAGCTGTACGTCGGAACCGGCCGCGACGTGCTCTGCGTCGAAGACCAGACGACCCAGTTCTACGACCCAGGCTTGAACTACTACGTACCTACCCCGCAAGCAAACGTGCACTGTCCCGCAGACCCCTACGCGATGGATCTGCGGGCCGAGATCTGGCAGTACACACCAGGCTCCCAGGCGTGGAAGATGGTGTACCGGTCCCCGGCCACCGAGCGCAACCCCAATGAACCGGGCAGGCGGGTCGCAAGCGACATCGGCTATCGCGGCATGGTCGACTACACCGACCCCAAGGGCAGGCAGGCTCTCTATGCAGCCGGCCTGACGGCCGATGAGTACCTGCCGCCGCTGCTGAAGACTCACCCACCTCGGATCCTGCGTAGCTATGACGGCGTGCATTGGGAAGCGCTGAAACTGCCAAGTGTGACCGTCCACTTCCCCTACGGAAACCTGCGGCCGATGGGCTTTCGTTCACTGGTCGAGTGGAACGGACGCCTGTTTGTGACCGCAACGCCAGACCTGACGGGTGACGGAGCTTTGTTCGAAATCACGCACCCGTGGTCGCCACATCCCGGCATGGTGCAGGTCAGCCCACCCAACCTGGACATCTTCGATGTAGCCACCTACGACGGCCATCTATACGTCGGGTGCGGAAACGCCAAGACTGGCTACTCAGTATGGGAGACCAGCGGCAAGGGAGTTGAAGTTGACGACCTGTATGCGCCATATCCGTTCGTCTTCACCCCGGTGGTAACCGGTGGCGCTGGACGTGGTGGCGCGATGACCTCTGTCGTCTCGATGCATGTCTATCGAGACGCCTTGTATGTAGGTGCGAGCGGCTGGTACAACAAGAACACAAATCCTCGCTCCGAGCTGATCCGGATCTATCGAAACGGCGATTGGAACGTGGTGGTCGGAAACCCCCGTCGGCTCGAAGACGGCCAGATGGCCTACCCGGTCAGCGGCCTCGAAGACGGATTTGGCAGCTTGTTCAATGCTCATTTCTGGCGCATGACCGCAACGGGCGGCGGTCTTTATGTCGGAACCAACAGCTGGAGCTATCTACTGAAATCAAACATGGGCGACGCATGGCTCGGGGACCTTGTCGCAGGTGCTGCCGGATACCAACTGTGGGGTACGTGTGACGGCGACGACTGGTTTGCCGTGACCCGCAACGCATTCGGCCACAGCGAATACGACTTCGGCGCGCGCACGCTCCAGCCGAGCCCCACTGGGGAAGACCTGTACATCGGCAGCGCCAACCAGGCCCAGGGCACCACGATCATCGACGACAAAGACCCTATTTGCTCGTCGCTGATCAAAAGCGGGGCAACCGTGGCACCACCGAGCGCACTGATCGCTGACACCGTGCACAAGGGCACCCTACTCTCGTGGAAGCCATCACCGTCGGCGGTCCGCTACGACGTACTGGCGGCGCCCGAAGTCACGGCGACGGTCTACCTGCAGGCACCACCGACGAACGCCAACGGCTTCCAGTTCGAAGGCGCACTGCCAATCTTGACCGAACCGGAAGCCCCGGGCAGCGTGCCGGTCACGCTCTCTCTGCCGGGTGCCTTCGAACAGGTCGGCACGACAACCAACCCCTACCTCCTGCGCGCACCCGGCCACTACGTCTACCAAGTGGTGGCTGAGAACGCGGCAGGCGTTGCCTCTACACCGTCAAACATCCAGGTCGTACCCGCCCCGGAGCCTCCGGCGACTTTCAGCGCGCTTGCGCAGGCGCTTGGAGGACCCGTGGCCAGCGCCGCACGGGCGGGGTCCGGGTCACGGCTGCAGCGGCTACTGGATGCAGCCCACTCAGCATGGAATCGCGGTGATCACTCGGCAGCGCTGCTCAGCTTGGAGCACTTGCAGGCAGCCGCCGGGCAAGGCAGCGAAAAGTCAATGCTCGCCGAACGTCTCGAGCG
>DATBYJ010000106.1:0-22510 GCA_036513795.1 Solirubrobacteraceae bacterium
CACCATTTCACCCTTGCCGGCCCGCCGTTCACGTGGGACGGCGGACGTAGGCGGTTTGTTTCTGTGGCACTTTCCCGCGGGTTTCCCCGGGTCGATATCTCGACCACCTTGCCCTTTGATGTCCGGACTTTCCTCGAAGGCACCTACCCTCCGCGGCTGCCTGATCTGCATAGGGCAACGTAGCGACTGCAGCGCTCGATGTGAAGCGCTGGTCGTAACGAACCGGACGACATCCCGTTCTTGGAGCCCGGCAAGGCGTTGTCCAAGATCGCTCGTCAGACCTTCCTCAGGAGCCCTACCACTCGCCCTAGCACCTTGACCTCTTTGCTGCGGATTGGCTCCATCGTCTCGTTCTCGGGCTGCAGGCGGATGTGGTCTGGCTCGCGGAAGAAACGCTTGACGGTCGCCTCCTCGCCCAGCAGCGCCACCACGACCTCGCCGTCACTGGCTGTGTCCTGTGGGTGCACGACCACGTAGTCGCCTTCGAGGATGCCCGCGTCCTTCATCGAGTCGCCCCTGATCCGCAGCAGGTACTCGCCGTCCTCGCCGCCTGCGATCTCGGGCACCGAGACATAGTCCTCGACGTTCTCCTCCGCCAGCATCGGCTGCCCAGCGGCAACCGAGCCGAGCAGCGGCAGGCCCTCCGCGCGCACGATCCCACGGACGCTGTCCACCGCGCTGCCAACCGCCCGATCGAGCAGCTCGATCGCCCGTGGCTTCGATGGATCGCGACGCAGCAAGCCGATCTTCTCGAGGTTGGCCAGATGCGCGTGCACAGTGGAGGACGACGCCAAGCCAACGGCTTTGCCAATGTCGCGCACCGTCGGCGGGTAGCCGTACTTGGCCGAGTACTTGCGGATGAAGTCGAAGATCTCCTGCTGGCGTTTGGTCAGATCCATGCTTGCTTGCCTCCGTGTCGCGGTGGATTTCGACTTGCAACGAACATGTGTTCGCACTGTAGCGATGGCCGTGGACGGATGCAAGGACCAACTGGTTCAGACCGTCCGCGGCAAGCTGGGTGGCGTGGCTATACTCGCCCCCCTGCGCCCGTGGCGGAATTGGTAGACGCGCAAGGTTGAGGGCCTTGTCCTGTGTAAACGGGGTGGTGGTTCGAGTCCACTCGGGCGCACCAAAATGTTCGGACTCCAACCGTCGCCCTCATTAGGGGCGGCGGTTGTGGCGCCCACAAGAGTCAGTTCAGGCTCGCGTGGGTGCCGTTTTTTGTTGTGCTCGGCTTGCTCGATCGCTTCCTTCAAGCTCTCGGCTTCTCGGACGGCGACTGCTCTTCGTAGCTCTTCCCCCAAGATCACGTCCCAAGGCTCGGCCAGCTCCCCGGAGACGGTGCCCTCATCGCTGATGATGAGCCGCTTGAAGAACGCCAGATTGAATTGTCGTCGCATCCGGTCTGTTGCCTCGCGGTAGGCCGCTTGGCAGTCTCCGGCGCGGGTTAGTGCTCGTTCGAGGTTCGTCTCGGCTGTCTTGAAATCGGCAGCGATGGCAGCCAATCGGCCTTCCGCCCCGGCAATCGCCGTCGTGAGACGGTCCTGCTCGCTCTTGAGCAGTTCTAGCGGGATCGCGTCGGCGTAGTGGGCTTGCAGTAGCTTCTCGCGTTCGCCTTGGAACTTGCGCAACCGGCGCTCCTGCACGCCACGTTCACGATCGGACTCGCTGCGCAGCTTGGTCAGCTCCTGACCCAAGAAAGCGCGGAGCCGTTCGACATCCTCAGCCGGTAGCTGCACGGTGCCGTAGTAGGCGATGATCGCGGCCTCGGCCAGCTCAATCCGCACAGCCCGCAGTTTGCAGCTAGCCGGGTCGCGTTGGCGTCCACCGCAGACGAAGTATTCGTAGGTGCCGCCGTTGCCTTTGGCGTGGTTGACGATCAGACGAGCGCCGCACTGGCCGCAGTAGATGCTGCCCTTCAAGTAGTGCGGGTGCTCGCGGTCCTTCTCGCCCGTCAGATACTTCGCGCTCAAGACCTTCTGAACCTCGTTCCAAATCTCAGGCGTCACCAACGGTTCGTGCCTGCCTGCATAGATCGCGCCCCGGTAGCGCACCATCCCCATGTAGTAGGGATTGCGCAACAGCGTGTGCAGGTGCGAGACACCCAGCGGACGGCCTGCCTTCTGTCGTCCGGGTGCCGTCGTCAGACCGCGCGCCGTCAACTCGGCCAGCAGACGACGGATCGTCCACTCTCCCGTCGCATACGTCTCGAACGCCCACCGCATCAGCGGCCCACGCACCGGATCGACCTCGATCGTGCGGGCTTCGCGGCCCTCGACCATGCACCGCACGTTCAAGTAGCCAGTCGGTGCCCGTCCGGGCGTGCCGCCGCTCTTGGCCTTCTGCACCGTGCCCTTGATGACCTCGTTGGCGAGGTTGCGGCTGTAGAACTCCGCAATCGAGGACATGATGCCGTGCAGCAGCAGACCCGATGGTGTCTGGTCGATGTTCTCGCTGACGCTGACCAGCTCGGCTCCGGCCTGCCGGATCGCCATATTGATCGCTACGTCATCGGCGCGGTTGCGCGCCAGTCGATCGACCTTGTGGACGATGACGTACTTGACGCGATGCTCAGCCACGTATGCAAGCATTCGTTGCAGCTCCGGCCGGTCAGCGGTCTTGGCGGACTCGCCGCGCTCCACGAACTCTTCGATGACCGCCACGCTCAGACTGGTCGCCTTGCGCTTGCAGCCTTCGCGCTGGGCCGGGATGGAGAAGCCCTCAGCCTCGCCGCCCTTGACGGCTTGCTCCTTGCTCGACACTCGCAGATAGGTAACGGCCGCAGCTCCATCGGGACTGTCCTCATGTGAAGTCACTGCCATAGATGCTTGTCTCCTATCCCGTTGAACCAATACAGTCTGCATGTTGTTAAGTGTACTACATTCACTATATTAGTAAAGTACCGTTTCATACTGTTACTCCCCGCAAAACATTGACCGCCGTGTCCGTAATTGTCACCACAAACAATCGTTCAGGCAATTGGCGATCCCGTGCAATCGCCTGACGTAGCCGCTCGGCTCGCTGTTCGTCCGGCACGATCCAGCAGACGCGCGGAAACACCCCGCCATGCGCCGCCTGCTCTGTGCCGGATTGGTAATAGTCGGCGTACAGGCGGCACTTGCGCAATATGACCGGCACGCTCTCGCTGGCCCGGTCTACCTCGATGAACCAGTCCAAGACGTACTCACCGACGCCGACCGACACGAACGCATCGGGGTGCAGCCAGCGCCGCCCGCCCATACCGCCGAACTCCCGCCAGCTTCGCGGCTCAGCCTCACAGGCCAGCACATCGACCACACCCCGGCGAGCGGCCACCGTCAGGTCTACGACGAGCTGGGCTATGGCGAGCGTGTGATCGACAAAGCGCAGCGTTGGCTCATAGGCACGACGCCTTGGCCCGTCAACTGCCAACACCCGCTGACCGATCGGCCCGAGCGCTAGCACGAAACCGGCCGAACCCGCCCGGACGCCACCGATGCGACGATCCAGCCGGATCAGCAATCGTTCGCGGGTCAATCGCTCCAACACTCGCTGGCGGGCACGCGTGGCGGCCTGCTCATTGTCGTGCTCAGCGGCCGGGAAGTGGACGGCCTGAATCTGGCGGGCGCTCATCAGTCGCAGCTCGGCCACCTGTCGGATGATTGCTAGGTCCCGTGCCGACAGGCGCTCGCGCGTTTGCGCCAACCCCCTCCCCGACATATAAGGACGCACGGGGATCACCCCTCTCATTTCTTATCCTCATTCTTCCCTTTCGTTACCAATGAGTCAGTAATGAAAGGTGTTGCCGGCGGCGTCGCCGAGCACCCGACGCGACGGGTGCTCCCCTGCCGGGGAAACAACGCCACCCCCGCTGACGAGCACTCGCCGTTATTGAGTGACACGACCGGCGACGGCAGCGCCGCGACCCGCAGCCGCCGGCCGCACCGAAGCAGGAAAAGATGGCAACAACAGTCAAAGACTTTCGTCGCCAAAGTTCGGGTGCTAACTGCTCCCGTACGGGGGTTGAGCGAGCGCACCCTCCACGCGACACGACGGGCGATGCGA
Organism: Solirubrobacteraceae bacterium; assembly: GCA_036513795.1. Classification (GTDB taxonomy): domain Bacteria; phylum Actinomycetota; class Thermoleophilia; order Solirubrobacterales; family Solirubrobacteraceae; genus Palsa-744. The sequence continues at coordinate 4,045 of DATBYJ010000106.1, forward strand.
CAGGCACTCATGCGGCACTCCCCTGATCTCGCCGCCGTGGCGCGAGGTCATCACCGGCTGACTGGCGGCGGCCAAAGAACAGCTCGTGCAGATCGGCCTCAATCTCGGCCCGATCGACGCCGTAAGCACCACGCGAGGCGCTGCGAACCGTTGCCGGGTCGCTGATCGGCGCACCGGGCAGAATGGTCGCGGCGCTGCACCACGGCTGGACGGCCGCGCTGGCGACGAGCTGCGCGTAACACTGAAAGGCTCCCAGGCTCTGGAAGTCCTCGGGCATCATGGCGCTGTCGGCCGCGATGATCCGCGCGTCCTCACTCGGCAGCCGGAAGGCCACCCGCGATTGAGCGTTGGCAAGCACCGCCGAGCGCATCGCCGGGTCGAGCTGGTGTAGGTACTGATGGGCCACGACGAAGCCGACGCCCAAGCCCCGCGCCTGCGCCAGCGCATCGGCCAGGTCAAGCGGCAAATGCAGGTAATCCTGAAACTCATCGACGTAGACAAAGACCGGATGCCGCCGCTCGGGCGCGATGGCCGCCCGCCCGAGAATTGCCTGCCAGAGCTGCGAGACAACCAGGCTCCCCAGCAGCCCCGAAGTCTCCGGCCCGAGCAGCCCCTTGCTGAGATTGACCAGCAGTATCTTGCGCTGTGTAAAGACTCGCCGTAGGTCAAAGCTCTGCCGACTCTGGCCGATGATCGCCCGCAGTTCGGGACGCAGCAGCAACGGACGCAACTTGTTCATAACCGGCGCGATGGACGCCGCTCGTTCCGCCTCACTCCATACTTCATAAGCGCTCCAGAACGGCCCCAGGCCGATCGGATCGACCACCTGCGGCAAGACCCGCCGCCGAAAACCAGCATCCGTCAGCAATAGCGGCAACGCCGCCAGCGTCATGCCCGGCAACCGGGCCAAGGTCAGCAGGGAAGCGCCGAGAATGTCATGCGTCCTCGGCCCCCAATGCGCGGCGTAGAGCGAGTGAAACAGCCCGAGCATTTGATCGGCTGCCAGCTCCGGCGACCGCCCGCCGAGTGCCAGCGGATTGAGCCCGACCGGCCGCTCAGTGTCAGTCGGATCAAGCAGCACCACGTCACCGACACGATCAGCCGGCACACGCTCCAACACGTCGGCAATCAGGTCGCCTTTTGGCTCAATGACGACGACCGCACGGCCAGCCGCCATGTCCTGCGCAATCAGGTTGAGCAACAGCGTTGACTTACCCGACCCCGTAGGCCCAAGGGCGTGCAGATGCCGCAGCGAATCAGCGGGCGCTAGCGCCAACGGACGCTCACGCCCCGGAAACGTCGCCCGCCCGATGACCCGCCCATTTCTCGGAATGGCGGCCGAAGGCGCTACCAACCGGCTAGGGATCATGTCCACCGGCAGCTCGCCGGTCATGCCGACCGGCCAGGCTGAGACGGTCGCCAGCTCGCTGGCGTTCAAGCGCAGCCGCCACAGCCAGCGCGGCACGTTCACCCCGATCACCCGACTGGCGCTGATCGAGCGCACCCGCAAGCTGACACCGGGTGCTTCGGCGCTGCGCAAGGCCCCGACCACCTGCCCAACCAACTGCCGTTCCCGGCTAACCGTTTTGGCCTTCACGGCCACTCGCCCCACAGCCTGCCAGCCCGGCTCGGCCTGCTTGGCCCGCAGCGCATTACGTACCTCGACATCAGCCGCTTGTGGCGACACAAAGGGAGCCAGCAACAGCGCCCCCAGCCACGACTCTTGCGGCAAGCTGTCCAGGTGATTCGGCACGGCCAGTGGCGCGAGCTGACGGCCTAGTACCCACTGGACGCTCAGCCGCTCGCCTCGGTGCAGGTGCGCCAGCGCCGTCAGCATCGCTGTGCTGACACCGGCCATGTCATCGGTACGCAACGGCCGCCGCTTGGTCGTGGCCCACAGCTCCACTGCACGCGTGACGCTCAGCGCCGGTCGCGTATCAAGGGCTACGACCGACAGGCCAGGGATGGCAGCTCTGAGCTGGTCAACCACGCTCTCGGCCCGGACAACTGGCAAGGCTAGGCGATGCTCAACCGCACCGGGCGAACCGACTACCTCAATGACGACCGGGCTACCGGCCGCCGTCGCCAGCAGCCGAAAGGCTTGTGCCACCTGCTCCGGCTCCACCTCACGCGGCCAGCGCAAACAATGCCAAGTCAGTGATACGGGCCTCACGCGCCAGCCTCCAGACCCTTGTCAGTCGATGCACCTTGACGCTTGGGCCGCTTGGCCTTCGCCTGTTTGTTGTACTCGGCTGCCGCCTCGGCTTCGGCCTGGGCCTGCTGGTACTCCAGTTCAATCAGCGCCCGCGCCAAACGGCGAAGATCAGTTGGCCGACGCACGCCCCGGACGCGAATCCGGCGTTCGCCGTGATGATAGGTTCTACTCATAGTGAACCCCCTTTCTCTCCCTGCCATTCCGGTTTTTGGCATACAGAAGCCACACCCCGCAAAGGGCTAATCCTCTACTCACGGGCAATGCCCGCCACCTCAACCGAACCGTGTATTGCTTATGGCAAATACCGGAAGAATGACTAGTAAATAATGGTTTTACGTTTAGTCAATACTGTGTGTTCATTTCACAACACCGACGCGACGCCCGTAACCACAAGAAGATTGACCCCTGATAACTCACCAATCCCGTGTGTGAAAAAGGACAAGCCGGACGATGACGTAGATCACAGCCAAAACGATGAGGTACGGCATAACGCGCGGCAGCTCAGCCGCCAGGACATCGACGCTGATGGCGCAAGCCACCAGGCCGACGACTAGGCGCTCGATGAGCTTCTGTTTTTCGTGCACTACGGCTGCCCCCCTTGGTCGTGCTCAATCTGCCGCGCGGCCTCAGCGTAAATCTGCTGTTCCAGGTCTTGGGCGACCTGCTGAATACGGTTGGCTGCATGGAGTCCTTCTCGGTAGGGCGCTGCTCGATCCTCGCCCGGAGGCTCGGTCGAGTACCCACCTACAGCACCAATCACTAGAAGGGCGAGCACGATCACGCCAAGCGTGATGGGGAACGACCCGACAACGGCCATCAGGATCGCCCCCGAAAGCTGAGGCTCTGAATCTCGGTGATCGCCAGCGTCCCGTAGGCCGTAAAGATGGCCTGATAGACCTCCTCGCCCATAGGGCTGACCTTGAACGCGGCATTGGCTGCACGAGACAACATGCAGGCGTTTTGCATCGCGACTGACGTGGCGAAGGCTCCGGCTTGGATACGAGCGACCGCCGTGATACCGACCCGCTCGGCATCGGCGACTTGGGCGTTCAGCCCTCTGTCGGGCAAGAAGGGCTGAGACGAACGACGGGGCGTGAGATTAGACATGGTGAATTAGCTCCTTTGGGAGAGGTTGGGGTTGGGACGGGGCGTACATCGGGAAACGGGTCAGACTTCTGATCCGTCCAGCCCCAGTCGTCTATGCCGCCTGCCCCCAGGTCACGTCGGGTTCGGGGAAGTCCGTCCCAGATCAGGTCTGAGGCTGGCGGGTTCGGTTTTGTGGATTCCATTGGGTATCTTCCTTCTCTGAAAAGCAGTTGACTCATACCCACCATACAGCGCAAAAAGTGCTGATTTGCAGGGATAATGGAAGATATCCTGACGATATCCCGGTGATGTCCTCATGCCAGTCAAAGAACCAGCAGCCGAGCGGAACTCAGAAAGGGTCGAATGGGAGCTGAGGCAGCTCCGCAAGCTCGGACTCTGGCCGGCGGTGCGGGCAGGAGGCGCCTCTGTCCTGGCGGACATTGCTTATGAGCAGGTTGCCGAACACAGCTCGCCTGCCAACGAGCAGACGAAGAACGGCACGGCCGACGAGCGCCATCGAATCACGACAGAGCAAATCAAGGTCATCATTGAGGCCGTCGCCGAGCAGTTGGACGGAGGGCGTAACGAAGCAGTCGCCGAGCTGTTTGCTCTGACGCTGACGTCCGATGAGAAGATGCCCGACGTTGATGAACGACGAAGTAGGGCCGCCGCCAAGCTGCACTACACGCCGCTGAGCTTCAAAAGATACCAGGAGGCCGACCTTCTGAAGGACTTGACCAAGCTACTACTTGATCGTTACTGTAGTCCGGTCTCGGCAGAGCAATCTGTCAGGACAGACCATCCTGCAGAGGAACCAACTCCAGAGCCGCCAGAGAAGTCCGACGATTCAGGGGCTTGCCCCGATCAGGAGACCAACAGTCAGTCCTTGCAGTATTCGTGGCTGCGCTCCCGTCCGCTCCTAGTGGCCTATCTTATTGTCGCAATCGCCGCCATTGCTCTTGGCGGCCGCGCCGTGTTTTTCGGTAATCATGCTCCAGATACTCACCCTGTGACAAGTCACCGTATTTCGCCAAAGGACGTCCAGCTTGAGGCGACCATCTATGCAGGTAATATCACGCGGCACATCAACTATCGGCATGTCGGCGTCGTCGCAGAACCAGGCGAACAGCTCGCTCTCTATGCCTACTATGACAATCTAGAGTCGCCGGACAGTGGCCGAGATGCTCTCGATGTGCGCATGAAAATCGGCCTCAATCAGCAGGAAGCCACGACGACGCATACAATCCATCTAGCCGTTTCTGCGCAAAGCGCCCCTGAAGTCAAAGCGACCACGCACATATTCACTAGTACGCCGACACGGTTGGTACTCGTTCCGGGGTCGGTAACTTGGAAGCATGACATCGGCACCAACGCTCATCGACACTGGATCACTACCCGGCTGAGCGACTTTACGGTTACAAGCCCTATAGGGACTATCATAGACCCTAATGAGCAGCCAAGTAACAGCTTCTCCGCTACCGTGCTGTTTCAGGTCGCCGTAGCCGGGACTACAACGAGCTAAATATCTGTACCTAAGCCGCAGTGTTGCACTATTAGTGAAACTATGGTATAGTGTAGGGGTAGTTTGGAGATTGATGTGACGCAGCAACCACAGGGGTTTGAGCGAATCCAACAAGTCAACAAGACGTTTGCTACCTACGGTCAGAATATAGCGTTGAATGCAGGATATTTTGACGGTTATCTTTCTGGTGAAATAGCTAGGCCGGAGGGGGATTTATCAAGCTGGACTGACGATGACTCTCAAGCGTTGTCGATTTGGTCGGAGCTTGAATACGATCTCGAAAACCTGCCCGTTATCGTTACGGATTCGTCTGAAGACAATAAAGCCAACGCGCAGTTAGATGAGTTTTTCGGGCTTTGTCACACTTTCCATACGGCCCTGCCTTTCTCTGAAGCGGAACGGGTCTGGTTCCTCAAGACCTACCAGAGGGTCGAGCCACCGATGAAGTCCCAAGATCATCTACCCCGGATCATGGGGCATTACGAGGAACGAATCGTAATTGCTGGTTTGCGACAAGTTGTCAGCGGCCGTGAACTTACCCGACGATGGCTGGCGTGGCGCGGGGAGACTGACGAATACGCCGGCCAGGACACCCTAGATGTAGCACGGTCGGCGCTGGGTGGGCTGGCGGGTCTGTTTACTGTTGCGGAACCGCTCCAGGCGGATACGCCTACCGTAGAATAGACTCTTTGCGACGCTGGTCAGCGTCCCGCCTGCTGCCGACTCTCCCCCGGTATGCCGCACTTCCCCGCCAGGAAGCTGTTGACGCTGCTCGCAGCAGCTTCCTCGTTGAACCCAAGCGCCAGGCTGCTGCCGAGCACTCCGAGTGGATCACTCAGGCTGCTGCCCTCAGTGCTGCCGATCTGCGCGAACGCCTGGGCCAAGCTCTGGAAATCAGGCTCGATGTTCGACGGTGCGACAGCCGCCATCTCGCCCATCAGTTGACCGATCTGACCAGGTGCACCGGCTAGGTTGGCTAGGGCGTTGAGCGGGTCGCCCGACGCATTGGAGCCAGTCTGTTCAAGCCGGGCATGGAGCGCCACGCCGTCGGTGTCCCAAACCCGACAGGCCGCTTCTACCGAGCGGCCATTGTCGAAGTGACGGACGATGACAACTGCGCCGCCTGCCAACAGCACAAGGGCAATCAGGAGGCGGGCAAGCAAGCCGTCTCACGTCTCATGTTCGCTTTGCGCTGACGCCTGCGTCAACGCCTTGGACCGTACCCTTGCCGTCGTTGTCGGTCCCCGGCTGTTGGACGGTCACGGCCAGCGGGTCGCTGGTACTGACGAGCTTGTAGTCGTTCGGCAGCGGGGGAGCTGTCACGCCGGTCTGACGTGTCGGGGTCGCAGGCTTCGGACTCACGGCGGCGGTCTTGCGCTCCGCGGTGGCTGGCTTCCCGGCTTCCGCGCGAGCCTCCAGCAACAGGCCAATGGCTGTCAGCAGGACACCGGCCAGGATGACGCCTCCGATGACGGTCGCCACCGTCCCCACTTCCGCCAGGGCACTGTCCAAGCTGCAATGTGAGTGGGCGCTCGGTTCGAGAGCTTGCCCAAGAGCGCCTAGCCCGGAATCGCAGATGGCCTTGATCGGCTCGTAGTGGTCGTGAAGCAGGATGCCGCCGATCAGGGCCAGTAGGCCCACACCAGCCCCGCCGCCACGGGCAGCGGTGGCTTGTCTGCGCTTGGTGGGCGATGACAGTCTTTGGGGCGAGGGCGCAGGCATTGTTGATGCTCTCCCTGTTGGTTGATTACTTGGCGCGATGCCCAGGCCGGGCGTTGGCGGTGGTTTCCGGACTGCCTGCCGTAGGGCGACGCCGGGCTTGGTGGCGAGCGCGATCAAGGTCGCCGGTACAGCCAGCACCAGGCTTAGATAGACCCAGGCGAGCACAGCTATCACTGGCTAGCTGTCTGCCCTAGGGCGGCTCTAGTGAGCAACGGCAACGAAACGACTGGCATGGCTGCTTGATCTCCTGTCCGAAGGGCAAAGCCGGGGAACTGTGATTTTTGACTCCCGTTATGGCGAGCCATATCCTATATCACGGGAAACGGCAAGGAGCCCGGCTGTGCGGGTTGTACTTTCGGAAACGATGCCCGCGTCTCGCAGCAAGACCGAGGCCGACCGCGCCCTCGCGCTTGGTGCTCTCGTGCGCAAGCTGCGCCGGGAGCGCCGCCTGACGCTCGACCAGCTCGCCGAGCGCGTGCCGATGTCCGCCTCCAACCTGTCGCGTATCGAGCTGGGCGCCCAAGGCCCTCCGGCCGACGAGATCATTGAGCGCATCGGCCAAGCCCTGGATGCAGACCCGGCCGAGCTGCTCCGCGCTGCCGGTCGCTACGCCACCGGCAAGACCTTCGAGGAGGCAGTGCTGGCCCGTCTGGACGCCATTGGCCGTGACGTGCGCGAGGTCAAGAAGGCCATAACCGGCAGTCGGAAGACCTGATAGCCTGCCTCCCGCATACCGGGCTGTCTGCCGGTATGCGCAGAACCCACATACATAGAACAAGTGGCCCCCGCGCCGGTTGGAGCCAGCCGGGGGCCGTGGCACAGGAGGTATCTCTCCCATGCAGTCAGAGCGTACCCACAAGCTCAAGGATGACGACGACCGCGACGATTGGGGCGTCCTTGTCTTGCTGATCGGCGATCACGACCACCGGCCCTGGTCGGTAGACGAGATCATCCGTGAGAAGGGCGACAAGATTGCCGCCCTCGATGCGCTGGACCGACTCCGCAAGGCAGGGTTGATCCACCAGACGCAAGACGAGTTGGTCTTTCCGACCAGAGCAGCCCTGCATTACACCCAGATCAGGACGTAACGACTGCCTACACGCCTAGCCTGCGGCAAGCGAACGGGCGGCAGGGAGCCGCCCGCCGCTTGTCCAGGGCGCAGCGCTTGGCTACCGACAATGGCACTTGTGCGACACCACGGCGGAAGACGTCGGCTGAGCGAGGGATCTAGACTCGAACTTGTCATGCTTTCTCAATCGTGCGCCACTTTCGAGACGAATGCACTCGACGTTCGGCACCCCCTGGCGATACCCAGGTCTGAACACAATCGCGGTGCTAACGGCGACGGTGAGTAGGCAGAATCATTCTCGTGGTCGCCAGCGGCATCCGCTCGGCTTAAATGAACGCGTCGCAATCGTGGGGGTGCTCGTGGCGGTGATTGCGGCACTTCCGGCTTACCTCGCTCTGTTCGCAAATGGCAGTAAGTCGAGATCCTCTCACCTGTCTAACAGGGCGGGAGCGAGCGCAACACCGCACACCGGCCAGATTGTGGCTAGCAGCCGTGGTGTGTTGGTTGCGGACGTGACGCAAGGCTCTCAATTCCGCGATCCGCTGCGTGCCGAACCTTGCGACGAGCTGGAATATCGCGCTCGCCTGTATAACCCCGGTCCCAGTAGCTTGACCAACGTCCGCATTGCCGCCGACATCAACACCATCACGCGTTATACGAGGATGATCCCTACTATCGTGGTGTACACACCAAATGGAATCATCGACGAGACGGCCTTTCAGCCCAGGGTCATCGTCCCTGTTGCCCAAACGCAAGAATACGTCACCCAAAGCACGCAAATCCTTGATAGCGCCGGTCATGTCGTAAGGACAAGCGCTGGAAAGCAGCTAGCTGACGGGATTGCGGCCGACGCCTATGGGATATCGATCGGCTCGGTCGATGTTGGTGTGACTGAGTACGTCGCCTTTCGCACACGCCTGAGCTGCTATCGCGACCGGAGCTAGTAATAGCGGCGTCGTTCAAGCTGTTGCTGACGCGACCGCTTCGATGGCGTATAATTCCAGTAGCTAATCTGAAGGCAATATGAGCGATCGCGCTAAGCAGCATCCAACGCCCGATGCAGTCGGGCGTTGGATGCTAACCCAAGTCGAAGTTGAGGGCAGCCTTTACCAAGAGGACGCCGTAGCCGATATCGAGGAGATGTTCGGCGATGCCTTTATATATGAAAACAACAACGGCAACCCCGCCATCAGTCGAGCAGTGCTAAAGGCTTTTCACGCGATCTCGGACGACAATGTCGTATGGGAGCGGGGGGAGCGCATGTGGCGTAAGAGAGAGTCGTCTGACGAGCCCGGCCGGCAGCAATACTGATCCGCCACTCAGAGGGTCGCGATCGGCACCCAATGGGGGCTCAGCTACCACCTCTTGATAGCTATTGTCGCGCCCGTTTATGGCCTGTCATTCCGATACATCCTTGACGGTACTAAGCTGCCGGGCGCAGAATACCTACATGAGAGAATACGATGGCTGAGGCCGATACTGACGACGGGTCGCCCGGTGCGACCTTTATACGCGCGGATCTCCACGTCCATACTTACGCTGACGGAGATGCCGATCCGAAGCCTGACTTGGACAGCTACATCGATTCTGCGATTGATAGCGGCATCAGCATCATGGCAATCACGGATCATAACTCGGTCCAGTTTGTGCGTGCTGCGATGCGTGCGGCTGAGAGCAAGAATCTCGTGGTCATACCAGGGATCGAGATATCTACCCATGATGGCCACCTACTCGCTCTCTTTTCGCCCGAGCAAATTGACGATCTAGACGCGTTCGCAACGTCTGAGAATCTGAAACTCAAGAAGCTGTCCGACACTGATAAGCGATCAGACCGCTCCATTCTCGATCTCGTCAATGAGATCGGACGGCGCGGAGGACTCGCGATCCCCGCACACGTTGATGCGTCACGTGGCATCTGTCAGACAATGCATCAAATTGAGCTTGTTGAATTGCTCTCAAGTCCTGCTCTAGCGGGCCTTGAGTTTCTAAAGGCTGACACGTTGGAGACGTGGTTTACCGACGCCGATGATGATGCCGCGCGACTTGCTGCCTGGAAGGCGCGTCAGGCAAATCCGTTGCTGAAAGACCGCGGACTGGCCCGACTCATGTCCTCCGATGCGCACAGCGTCAAGATGGTTGGTCAAGATCGTGCTTCACGGACACTTACCCGTGTAAAGCTGGACGACCCCAACTTTGCCGCACTCCGGAATGCCATCCAGTTCAATCCCAAGGCGCGCTGCAAGGCTGAGGCGATCCTCCCTGCCACCTACCCCCGGATCGTGAGCGCAAGTTTCGTCGGCGGATTCCTTGACGGCGTGTCGATGGACTTCACGGGCAACCTCAACTGTCTCATCGGCGGTCGGGGTTCCGGCAAGTCAACGGCACTTCTAAGCATACGCGCAGCTCTTGGAGCTGACTCATTTTCTGACGAAGACCCGAATGATCCTGATCGAATGCCCGAGATCACGACGGTGACTTTTATCGACAAGGCAGGAAGCGAACGAGTAGCAGTTCGCCACAGGGATGGGGAGCCACGAGACGCAGGAGGCTCTCCGATACGACTACGGCTCGCTGACCTCGGGCAGGACGAGTCGGGACGCCTGGCGCGGGAATACAACGAGAACCCCGCTGTTCTACTTGATTTCCTCGACGGCTTCCTGGTCCTGCATAACTTTGAAGAGCGAGAGACGGATCTAATTGCCCAACTTGCAGAGAACAGCACGGAAGTTCAGAACACCGCCGTAGTAGGCGATCAAATAAAGAAACTTGAGGACGAGCAGGCTCGCTTGGAAGCATCTATCAAAGCGGCTACCGAGGGACGGATCGAGGATCTCGCAAAGTGGGCGGTCTTGCTCGCATCGCAGAAGCCTCTCCTAGAAGACCTCGATTCACGACTTCAAGCGGCGCTACCAGAGCCGATCACGGAACCCCTAGTCGATCTCGATGCGCTAGCCGACGAGTTTGGCGTAGACCTGGCAGCCAAGCCGGCGAGCGAGTTTGTTGGTGGTGAAGGAGGCGTTCGTGATCGGTTGGCAGCCTTTGACACAAAGCGCGCGACAATCTCAAAGCAGGCGGCTGCTGATATCGAGAAGGCAGCGAAGGAAGTAGAAGCTGGTCTTGCACGTTGGAAGGACAACCAAGGCGAACTAGAAAAGCGCCTCAACGCGAGGAAAACCGAACTTGAACAGCAAGGACTAAAGGTCCAGGCTGGCGCACTCGTCACGATGGCAAATCGCCTCAATGAAGCAAAGAAACAGCTAACCGCACTGCGCAAGAAGCAGGACAAGCATAAAGCCGCCCGAGCGGCGCGAATAGAATTGCTGAGCGAACTACATACTAATCGTGAGAACCTATACCAATGCCGTGTAGCGGGGCTAAAGCGCATTGCAGAAGACGCTACTAATTACTCCGACGGCCTTGCGATTCGTGTCTTCTACGATCGCTGTGGAATCGATGGCGAGTGGGTAAGTTGGCTAACGTCGCATTTCACGCTCAGGCAGCCGCGCGTCTCTCGTCTCGCTAGCAAAATCGGTCCGCATGACTTCGCCGTAAAGCTCCTGACGAACCGGAAAGCATTGCTCGCACTCAAGGACCAGGACGGCTCTGCCTTTCTAACTGAGGAAGCGATCAATAAGGCAGCTACCTGGCCGAAGGTGTTCGAGCTGGAGGTGATGTGCCGAGACGATCGGCCACGCATTGAGGTTCAGAGAGACGGACATCCTGACCGCCGACCGTTTGACAAACTATCGGCCGGGCAGCAACGCTCAGTGCTGCTCAGCCTTCTGCTGTGTGCTGAACGCAGCGACCCGCTTGTCCTCGATCAGCCCGAGGACCATCTCGATGGTCAGTACATCGCGACGGCCGTTGTGAGACACCTGGAGGCAGCAAAGGAGCGACGGCAGGTGCTCATTGCGACCCATAGCGCGAACCTCGTGGTTCTTGGAGACTCGGAGCTGGTCATCCCGATGGACGGCACGGATGGGCACGGGACACCCTACGCGGTCGGAGCAGTTGATCGACCCGAGACGCGGGACGAGGTTTGTGCGCTGCTTGAGGGAGGCGCCCAGGCGTACAAGAAGCGAGGCGAGCGGTACGGCTTTCGGTTCGCGGCAGACCCCGACAAGAGCTAGCGCCCAGACATTCGCCCACCAGCACCTGGCAGATCGAGCACCACGCGGAGGCTTGACGAAGGGTTGGAAAGCTGTCCTACCAAGCGCATAAAAATAGCTGCAAATGACTCCTGTTCGCCAGCTTGTGATCTGTCTGTGATCCCGTACAGGCTGATGGGGCCGCGGGTCGTGACACAGCCGAACAATTTGCCGAACACTCTCTCGGGCCCGCTCGGCACGTAAGTCTTAGGGCGCCCTGCTCGCGAAACCGCACCCCACACACTGCATCGGGACGCGCTCCGGCCTCTCCCCAAGGGAGCTACTTTGTGCGGTGGAGAGGAGCATCATCGCGATGCGCGTGATGGCAGGGCTATCGTCGATGTCGATCTCGCCCGCGTTCAGACGCCGCTCGAACTCCTCGCCGCTCATACCCAGCCGCTTGCGCGCCTGTTCATCGACTCGCTGATCCCATTGCTCGGGCTCAGCTCGCGGATTTGGTTGTCGGTTCGAGCATCCATCAGCAGCATTCGTCACACGCAACGGCCACGCGCCGGCTCCTTGGCTGTCTCGCGAGGCTCCATCGATCAGTAGGCGTGTACGCAAGCATAGGCAACGCATGCCGGTAAGACTGTCGACCAATGAGGGTTAGATGGCCAGATATCGCCCTTGGGCCTGCCCTCCGTCGATACGACGGTTTCGCGACGTAATCGCGATCGTGAGCTATACTCTTTTCATGAGCCCATTGCTGGAAGACGCCCAGAGAGTCCACGACGTGGCTGGCCTATCTGACCGGATGATTGCCTCGGCGACCGGAGCGAAGCCAAGCACCGTACGGGGCTGGCTCGCTGGCCGAAGCGAGCCGACGGGCGCCCGAGCCGAACGACTGATCGAGCTCGCGGAGATGATCAAACGACTAGCCCTAGTCGTCCGGCCCGAGTCGATCCCAGTCTGGCTGCAGCGGCCGATCCTCGCGTTGGATGACGAGAAGCCGATCGAGCTCATCGCCCGCGGCGAGTACCGCAAGGTCGCCAAGCTGATCGCCGAGATCGAGTACCCCGGCGTCTCCTGACCGTGGCGCGACTGCCGGTCCGCCCTCGCACCGTCGAGGGAACGTGGATCAGACACGTACCGCATGGAGCTGATCTGCTCGGACGAGCGGACACACCGTCGGATGGCCGCTGGCAACGAGGCGATGTTGTACGCGCCCTCTACCTCGCCGATACCGTGGCAACCGCTACAGCGGAGTGGTATCGCTCGCTTGCCGAGTGGGGGCTCTCCCCCCAAGATCACATTCCCTACGACCATCATCGCTGGCGCCTTCACCTCGAGCTCGCCGACCTCAGCGACATCGAGCAACTACGCCGCATCGCACTCGACAGCCCCCGACCGAGCCGGAGCACTTGGCCTGCCTATCAGCGTGTCGGCGAGCAGCTCTGGCGCGAGGGATGGGCCGGACTCATAGCCCCCAGCGCCGCACATCCCGGGTCGCTCATCACGTGCATGTTCGCGACGGACTGGCCACCAGCCGGCTGCGCCCCGCTGGACGCGAGCACCGTGCAAGTCATCCCGCCACCACCCCAAGGCATGACCACCTGATCGGCCCGACCCCGAGATCGGTACGATTGGTCTGCCGGGGTCGTCGCGCAGACTCTGGAAGCGATGTATCACTGAGCGGCAGACCAGTACGGGCAGATGAGTCCGGACGAACGTTGCAGGGGTATCATTCGCGACGATGGATGCTCAATCAGGTCCGAGTCGCAGTTGGGGCTTCGCGGGAGCCGTGCTGGTTTGCGGAGTGCTCGGACTCGCGGCGGCAGTATTCGCGGGTGGGGCCAGGCGCCCACCGGCCTACGCTCTCAATTCAACGCTCATCTATCGCTGCGAGATCGGTGGCGTCGTCTTCGTCATTCTGTATTTCGTTGTGGTCCTGACTAGGCTGGCGTCTTACGGGCGGACTCCCACGAGCATCGGCGCGAGTGGCGCAAAGCTGCCTCAGTTGCCTCATGCGCTCCTCTCAGATGCACTCGCTGGATATCAAACCGTCGCAGCACGGCTCGACGAACTGCCAGACCAGATCATCGACGAGATGGCTGCGCTCCGGCATCGCGTCGAGGCCCTAGAGCAAGCACCACCTGCCGAGCGTGAACATGGCCAGTAACCGACAAGATCCCAAGGTTGTGCCGTTTCCGCAACGTCATCAGCCAGACGCTCCGCCGGCCACTTGGGAGACAACGATCCGCGATGCGGAGCGTCACCTCGCACACGCTAATGGAGCACTTGAAGCCTATTTGGCTCAGGCCGAGGCTGCACCGCCTAGGCGCAGATCGCCGTACCGAGGTTGGCGTGCCGTGAGGGATGGCTGGCTTGGCTCGGGCGCGGTAGCTGGCTCACTGCTCACGCCGATTGTCGTTGGCGTGATCCTTGGGAGCATGCTGCAGTTGCTGATGTCGTCGAGCGCTTGGCTCCTGCCGGCAGGCGCGGTGATCTTGCTCGTGTACCTCCTTCTAACTCGCCCAATGCGGTCGTTGTCCTCGCCAGCCTATGAGACTGAGTCTCGGCCGTGCTCGGCCTCTATGCGCAACATACAGCGCGACGTACGGTCCCGCGCTCGGGGCGACAGCAGCATAGAAGCCGTGACTCGACTCGGAGCGACGGAGAGCGACGGCATGGACGCGATAGCTCAACGCCAATTCGATGTCTTTATCGCCCATGTGGATAAGGATAAGCATGAGGTCGCTCGTCCGCTTGTACAAGCCTTGATGCTACGACGACTTCGCGTGTGGTACGACGAGCTAGAGCTTCAAGTCGGTGAAGATCCGGAAAAGCAGGTTATGCAAGGGCTGGCGAATAGTAGCTTTGGAGTGGTGATTCTCTCCCGCTACTTCTTCGAGGCGCCGTGGGCTCGACGTGAGTTGGACACGCTTCTGGCTAGAGCATCTTCGAACGATACTTACGATACTTTTATACTGCCCATTTGGCACGGGGTGTCCCGTGATGAGGTGATGCAGTATTCGCCGACACTAGGCCATAAGGTTGGGCTGCATACCGGCGAAACCCCAATCGAGGATATTGCCGAAGCCATCAGCAAGATTGTTGGAAAGCGAGCTACACGGTCAATCACACCGCCGATAGCTCCTAGGGCTTCTGCAAGCGGAGGGTATGCGCCGCCGATCGCGCCCAAGCGACACCACCAAGCGGAGAGTCGTCCCGACGACCTCGAATCGCTTTTTGCTAGCCCTACCGATGAGGTGACGGTCGCGGTGATCGGAGGACAGCGCCTGCTGCGGGAGGCCACGGCGAGCCTCCTGTCGTGCGAAGAAGGCCTGCGGGTACTCGCAACCTTCGAGTCCGTTGCCGACTACCGCTCGGCACTCTCGCAGAGTCCACCTATGGTGCTTCTACTCGATTGCGAGCACAGCGAGCCAGCCGTGTGGCAGAGTGCCATCAGCGAGCTGTGCTCGTCCAACGCCGAGAGCAGGGTCGCCCTCCTCTGTTCGGAGATTCGTAAGGATCTGATTCACTATGTAATCGAGCACGGTGTAAGTGGGATCATCCTTAAGAGCTACACCGTAAAAGAGATGCGGGAAGCCATCGCTTACATTGCGAGAGGGAAGACGATCATGCCCGCTGGATGGCAGCGGGGCATCGCGAGTGGTGAGGGCAAGGCCCAGAGCCTGAGTCCGCGCCAGCGCCAGATTCTCGGCCTGATCGCGCACGGCCGTGGAAACCATGAGATTGCGGCTGAACTCGGGTTGAGCCGTAATACCGTCAAGTTCCACCTCCGAACACTCTACGCACGGCTCGACGTGCGCAATCGAGTCGAGGCGGCTAATCAGTACGCAAAGATGACCCCTGGCAGCATGGCGTCGCCGGTCGTGACCGACCTAGAATCCCGCCGCTGCCACCAGATACTTCTTGTTGACCACGACGAACTAGAGCGAGTACTCGCCGGCAACGTGACATGACCCCCGTATCGCTGACCTTGATCTAACCAGCTTCATCGTCGCAAGGCGCCTCTGTCTTCACGTCTCAACGGACTTACCCTCTGGCAGTGAGGCCGGGGCGGGCGTTTTCCGGTCTACCCGAGGAGTCTGAAGTCTCGTGACCGCGGATAGTGAATGCTCAAACGTGACCGCACAAAAGGGAGCACCACAGCCAGCGATCCTTCACACTTGACAAACTTTATGATGAAGAATTAGGCCTAGATCCGCCCGGGGGGATGTGTGGAGCACGTCACCTTGAACCATTGCAAGGCCGAAATCTACGTGACTGCATACGGGATCGATCCGGCAACAAAGACGCACCCGGGTTACGCCAGTACATCCAAACGCTATGGGCCGGTCATTGTTCTCTCGCCAGCTCCCCCGCCTGTCTAGTCACTCATAGCAGAAATCGGGCCGGTCGGTGGGGTAAGGCGCATCCCGGACTACCGCGCGGGAAGCGGGGACTTCTACCTCCTGAGAAGTCTTCGTGGAAGTTATGTGCCCATCAGACGCAGTAGTAGCGACGAATACATCATCCTCATACCCACAGTGACTCGCGGGTGGCTTGGCGCGACGAAGGAACATAATCAATGGCTGTGGCCGCGAGCCCGCTGGTCCGCTTCCTAGTTTTGGGTCCGGTTTGTCTACGCAACGGCACCTATCGGGTGTGGGCTTCTACGGACCGGGAAACGCTGCGCGGGCCTCCGATAGAAGTGCCCGTAGAGCCGGAGCGCGTGCAGGCTCAGCGAGACCACCAGCTGCGCCCAGAACGACGGCCGCCTGAGCTAGACGCGTACGCGCTTCTGCGCTGCCGTTGGTCGCGAGCTTCTCCTCCAGCCATTTCGCGCGACCGCTTGACGGGAGGTCGCTGGTCTGAAGTTTGAGGGCCGCGTGACCGTCCGCAATCAAGACCTCATCAACTGCTGCAACGAGGATTGAGCCAGCTACGAAGTCCTCAATGGACTGAGCGTCAGTGTTCTGGCCCAGCGTCAGCACCCGCCCGCTGTCGCGGACGCGCTGAGGTAGCAGTGCCGCAGCAGCCCGGCCGCCATC
The DNA here is from genome assembly GCA_036513795.1 of Solirubrobacteraceae bacterium. Classification (GTDB taxonomy): domain Bacteria; phylum Actinomycetota; class Thermoleophilia; order Solirubrobacterales; family Solirubrobacteraceae; genus Palsa-744. The sequence goes on from DATBYJ010000106.1 coordinate 20,804, forward strand.
GTCGTTGTCGACGACGTAGAGCACCGTCCCAGCCTCCTCCTCCAGTCGCACCGCGGTCCCAGCGGAGACCTCCGAGAGGCCGCCGACTATCTGGAAGCCGAGCGGCAGATGCGTCGGCACGTTCTCTCGCGTCTGACGGAGAAGTGTGGGCAATAGAATCGCCTCGTGCGCGCCCTCGCCGATCATCACGCGTCGCGCGGGCGTAAACGAAAGCGCCGTCGCACCAAGTGCCAACATTATGGGCGTAAGGCCGGGGCCGCCGGTCCAAAACGATTGTGAAACGCGGCTGCGCTCGCTGCCCGATTCCTGGACGACAACTATGCCGAGGCCAAGATCCTCCGGCAAACAGCCAACGGAGTGGGTCGTGTAGATTACGCACTGAGCAAGCTCTTGGCGCTCGAAAATCTCGACAAGGTCGGCCTGTGCGTCGTAGTGCAGATGGACCTCTGCCTCGTCAACCAGAAGCACGGGGGGATTCGACCACTCTGCTTTTTTAGCGTGGAGAAAAGCAAGCAGGGCTGCGAAGGTGCGCATGCCCTCGCTGCGCTGCGATAGCGGCGGGTCAGGGATAGGTGCCGAACGGTCACGGCCGATCACGCCCACGCCGGCTGAATCAACCTCGATGACTGCACAGACTCTGCGCTGACTCCACGCATGGAACAACTCCTCAAGGCGGAGATTAACCTGTTTCTCTAGCTCCGAGAGCGCCTCTTGGCCGTCATCAAGGCCAGCGAGACTTGCAAGCTCCTCAAAAGTCGTGCCGCCAGCGGCCAGAAGATTGACAAGAGCAGCCGACGGGCTATCCGTAAACGGCGTAATACTCGGCAGCACGCGTGCTGTGTCGTCGAAGACTATAAACGGAGGCAGACGGCTGAAGAGCACGTGCGCAGCTGCAAAGCTCGGGACTTCGGCGCGCTCGTCGGCCTCGACCCGTGCGAGCCGCCGCTGCAGCTCCGCAAGCGGGGCATGGGAGCTGGCTGCGGCCTCGGCCCACGGGTCGAGTTCAGCTTTGAGACTCGTCAGCGCGTCAAGATCTCCATCCGGGAGCGTTTGGGCGTCACTGGATGTCAGGGCGGCTACGCGCTGCATCGCCGCTCTAACACTCACCTGTTGCTCATCGCTTTGTAGGGACAGGGGCATCGAATCCCAATCCGACCCGGAGGCCGCTTGCAGGAGTAGAGCAAGCTGATGGCGGGGTTCGGTGTCCCGCGTGAACTCGTTCAGGGCGTCGTACCGGCGCTCGCCGCTCGCACGCTTATAGACGTACCAGTGCTGACCGGCAGAGATAGCGCCTTTCACGAAGCGATTCGCGAGCGCCGCCTGTACCGCGTCAATATCTGCAGTCTCTAGCGCAAAGCGCGCGGTCAGGATCTGGTCGCTAGCCGGCCTCGGTGTCCGGTCTGTGAACTCGGTCGCACCTGCAAAGCCGCCGCGACCGATATGGGCGACTGCCGCCAACAATGAAGTCTTCCCAGACTCGTTGTGTCCCAGAACTGCGAGTGTGCGGCCCCGAATCCTGAGCAGGGTGGAGTCGCCGAACCGCTTGTAGCCTTTGATCTGCAGCGAGAGGAGACGCAAAGTTCGCACATCCTGGCACGCACAGCTCGCGAATGCGTTGTCTTTAGATGCTGACTAGTAGCGTCGTGGTTCAAGGCCGACGGCCGCTCGGCGCGCTTATACGAACGAAGGCCGCCTCGGCCCAGGCCG
>DATBYJ010000107.1:0-10153 GCA_036513795.1 Solirubrobacteraceae bacterium
TGTGTGGTTTCGGCTGATAGGCGACACATGTGTCAGGACATAGGAGACATCAACGTGATGGGGGTCTTCTGTGGAGATGGCGCGGTATCTGGTCGAGGCGCATGTGTTGGAGGGACGCTCAGTCAGCGAGCTAGCAGCCGCGCACGGCGTTCATCGCAGCTGGATCTACAAGCTGCTGGCCCGCTACCGAGAAGGAGGCATCGAGGCGCTCCAGCCACGCTCGAGACGACCGCGGTCGTGCAAGCACGAGACGCCTGAGGTGCTCGTGCAGGCGATCGTCGCTTTACGTAACGAGCTCGTCGCTGATGGCCACGACGCGGGCGCAGCGACGATCGCCTACCACCTCGCTAAACGCATCGAGACGGTTCCTTCTAGGGCAACGATCTGGCGGATCCTTAAACGAGAGGGATTGATCGTGCCCCAGCCACAGAAGCGACCCCGCTGCTCACTGATCCGCTTCGCACAGCTCGACACGTTCGTCCACTACTACAACGACATCCGCCCTCACAGAGCACTGGACGGGCGCACACCACTCCAGGCCTACAGCACCCGCATCAAGGCCAAACCCACCGGCCCGGACGCCAAAACCCACTTCCGAGTCCGCCAAGACAAGGTCGACAAGACCGGCAAGGTCAGCCTCCGCTACCACAGCAAGCTCTACAAAATCGGGCTAGGCAGAGCCCACACAGGCCGCACAATCAAGCTCCCCATCGCCGACCAACACATCCGCGTCATCGACCTCCAACGCCAGCTCATCCGCGAACTCACACTCGACCCAACCCGCAACTACCAACCCCTCACACCCACCTAACCCATCTACCATCACCCGAGACATCAGTCTCCGATGTCCTGCGACACAACAAAACGGGGATGGCGGGAAAGTTCTCGAAATCTCCGTGGCCCCTGATACGGAAGCTCCACGAGGAGCGGTATGGGCCGCTCGACTAGGCTGAGGCGGTGTTCCGCCGATCGAGTCTAGGGAGGCTCGACAGGTCTGACCATGTCCGAGAGCGGCCGCCCGCGCTCGATCGCGGTGATGGTCATGCCGTCGTAGCGCCCGGTCTCGCGGAAAAAGACGCACCGTGTAGCCCATCCCTTGCCCGCTATGTCGTCGTATTCGATGGTCAGCGTGAAGGTCCACAACTCCTTCCACCTCGGCAACTCGATTAGCAGTGGGATGAATCCAGATTCGCGCAGGCCCGCAACCCTCGCTGCGGTCTGCGGGTCAGGCGCAGCCTCCTCGGGCAGACTGGTGCCACTCACGGCGGCTTCGACGTTTAGCGCTGGGCCTGCGCCAATGTTTTCGACAGGAACGAAGAGTCGGCCATTGGATCGCAACTGCGGGCGTCTCTCTAGGCCGGCACCTTCGCTACCCAGGTCCATGTACGATGTGTCATCCACGACAGGGACGATCACCGGCCGATGCGCTTCTTCGACCTCGTCCCGCGATAGCTCGATCTCGCGCTGATTCTGTCTAAGGGAGCGCCAGCCGAAGTAGAGCGAGATCCCCGTGACGAACGCCACTGCCAGCGTGCCGATAGCCGTCCAGATCGAGGCTGTCGTCAGGGTGATCGCCAGCACACGGTCCAGCGTAATTGGCCGTTCAGTCGGATTGAGAGCACCGCATCTCAGGGCATCTAGCCGCGCCGTCAGGCAGGCGCGCCAGAATCCAGAGCGTGCTGCCAGCGGACATACTCGGAGCGAGTCCGACCAGCCTGGGCGCCTTGCTCGTGGGGCTCGGAGCTGTCCTTCTGCTTGTCGATGCGATTGCAGGATCGGGCTGGGCTGGCATGACGATCGGCGGAACGCTGCCCGAGCCACGCAGGAGGATGTCGTCTGGAGCGGAGGTAGCGGGAGCTGTCCTTGTCGCCATTGGCTCGGCACTACTCCTGCTGAACGCTAAGGGCTTGAGCTTGCTCGCTGTCTTGGTAAGCCTGACCGCTGCCGCCATCGTCATCTACATCGTGATGGCCTTTCGGCTACGTGAGCACATGCGGCTCATCGCCAGAGAGGACGGAACCGCGCCCACGAGGTCATGGTGGTGGTGCGCCTTGCATCCGGGCTGGCGACCGCCTGAAAGCTAGGCACAGCGTCGGCGTCGCACAAGCGGCAGTGACCGATCAAAGGCCGTGACTATTTGTGGGCCGTCTTCGATCTTTCATCCGTAAGTCCATCGAGAGCGGATGCACCACTGCGCAGATTGGCAATGTATTCTTCGACGTAGGATTTATTTTCTTCGGCGATCTGCTGGCCCGAGAAGGAAGTGATCCCTACATCTACGTCCTGCATACTCGTGTCAGCTTCTCGCACCGTCATGACAGCTTTTGGCGAAAGCAGCGCCTGAATGCGGCCACGATCTTCGGTGGATGGAAGTTCGAACAGCCTCAATTCGGCGGTGTCGGGCCAGTCGCCACGCTGATAGTCAGTTTCAAGCGCATTTACTGCCTCTTCGAGCTGCTCCTTATACACGCGTGCCATCCCCCGATCTTCGTTGTTCTGCCGCCTTTCTTCGTGTACCTGCGCAGTATTTGAGATCGCTCGCTCTCCGAAGTAGCTCACGGCACTTCCGATGACGCCGCTAAGCAAACCGATGACTGCCATGATCGCCAGCGTTCGATGCTCGTGCTGCATGTCAGATGATGTGGCCGTGCACGATACCTGCCGCCTTATCGGCGAGCGGCTCTCCTGCGAGATCCGCTGCGTCTGTCGCGATCGCCAACTGCTCATTCGTCGCCGCACTTATTAGCGTTCCCCAGTCCAGTGCGCTCGATCCGAGGATTCGCCTAAACGTCTTGTCGCCGATGAACTCGGACTCAGAGACGACGCCTGGGCCAGACGCGGCGGTGAGCACCGACAGCACCAAGCAACTGAGCTCTGTGCGCAGCCAGGTTATAGGCGAGCGTCGCTTGCAAAAGATGATTCCAGTGTTGAAGAAGGCGACTCTTACATATGTTGGTCGCGACCCTCGCGCCGACATCTTGCGCAGTGGGGTAACCGCTTCGTATTGAAGCAGTGCGGCGAAGCCGTACAGCGCAGCAATAATAACGATGCCAAAAGCGAGGATCGCACTGCCGAACGTCGTCGCAAACCAATGAAGAAACGGGATATTGACGTGGAGTGCCGACTTCACCGCCCTTTGCGGCTCAAGGCGCCCACCGTAGAAGAGCAGCTGGCTCGACGCGTACGCCACTCCAATTGCGACCAGTACCTCGCCGGCGATACGGGATAGACGGATGCGGAAACGGCGACGCCCGAGGCCAATGGCCAGCACACTCACAAGAATCAAGGTCCTGATGCTTCGTATCGTCAGGCCCGCTACACCTGCAAGAACGACGCTGACCAGTATGCCTACTACAAGGTGCATGCTGCTGCCAGGCCGTGGCGATCATCGGTACGAATCATCCCGCGCACCATGCCACGACTGCGGAGAAGTGCGAGAGTTGGAACATGGCGGTCGATAGACTAGCTCATGGCGAGGGGCGCCCGTGACGAACACGAGCGCCCCCATGCGACCGGCCAAGCCCGCAGCTCGGAGTGTGTCGAGCGCATCGGCTACAGCTACGGGACTGCCGATCTCGGCTACGACCTCGGCCAAGGGCCGAGGTCGCGTGCTTGTGAGGAGTAGGTCGAGTACTCGCCAGACGACGGGAGGCATCTAGATCACCCGCCCGACGAGCTGGATGTGTCGTATGGCGGCGCGGCTGGCGAATATGTAGCCATCCGAGGTGCGGTGGACGAGGCCGGCGCGGTAGAGGGCGTTGACGTTGTCGATCACGCCGCGATCTTCCATCTCGCGCGCCAGATCCTCGATCGTCCACAGCGGCTGGTTGTCGCCGGGCTCGGTCAGGGCGTAGAGAATGTCGCGCTGCACCGCCTCGATGTCGTCGCGCTGGCGGAGGGTAGGCTGCTCATCAGGCATGGGAGTAGTCGCTCCTTATGTCTGGGCCTCGGTACGGCTGCAATCCGTACCGAGGCCGCTGGCTAATGGGCGCCCCACGCTAGATTTGCGGGTTCTGCGTCGTCAAGCTGTGGCGCACGCTGGCAGAGCGGCTATTTGCGCTGTGCTCCGACACTCGCCTCCAGGCGCTCAAGCCCGGTGCGGATGGCAGCCAACTCGGCAAGCACGCGCTGCTCAAAGACTTGGTTGCCGGGCTCCCGGCCAGCGATCCGCAACAGCTCGAGCGCGTCGGCTTCCAGCACCTCGGCCAGCCGTTCGATGACCTCATCGCTGGGCGGGCCGTAGTCGCCGACCTCGATCCGGCTCAGGTGGCCGGGACTCATGGGGAGCTGGTCGGCTACGTCCTTTTGCTTGAGCTTCTTGGCGCGGCGGAGCGAGCGGATACGTTCGCCGAAGGCATGGGCACGTTGGACTTGGGAGGCGGGGCGTCGAGCAGGCATCCCTCCGGTCTACCGAGACATAGCGTGTGCTCCTTGTTGTCTTGTGCAAGGCACGGGATACCGTGCTATGCCACAATTCCTGCCTTCTGACCCAACGACCAGGGAGACGGTATGCGAGTTGGAGCAAGAGCGGTACTAGGTGTCTGCATGGCGGTAGTGGCAATCGTGATCGGGCTGCCGACAGCCCAGGCCACTTCGAGCTGCAAGTCTCGTTACCCCGAAGTGCCATGTCTCGGGCCACTCCAGGCCGAATACGACTTTGCTGAAGGCGGCTTTGGCGCCCTCGGCTACGTCTGGGCCAAGGCCGGTCCCAAGGAACCGCTCACAGTCAAAGCTCCGCCGACGCTCCCCAAACGCTTTGCCTACCAGCGCACCTTCACGATCGACACCGCGCGTGGTATTGAATTGTCGGGCGTCTACGAACTGCGGGGCGGCGCTCACGGCCACTACCGCTACAAGCGGCTGGTCCCCAACCACGGCAAGGTCATCCTGAATGAGATCCACGGGTTGCCGATCCTCTTGCTTGAGGCTCAGCGGCAAGCTCACGCCTCAGCATCGGCCCAAGCTGCCAACTCGTGCTACGGTGCCCGCCTTCATCTTGACTGTGCGGGTTGAACATGGGAAAGCCGTCATGGAAGATGGGCGATACAAATGGCGTTACCAGCGTGTGCCAACCAGGGACACATCGCGACACGACAACCCTGACGACCGACCCAAGCCTACAACTCAGGTCTCCAGTCACTGTTGCTGCCGGAGGGACGGAAGACGTAGCTTCTTGAGGCAGCTTGCACAAAGACGACAAGAACCTCAGCTAAGCAATCGCCTGCCATTACAATCTCACTTTGCCGCAGCGTCTTTTGTTCGCCTAACCGTCCATTTCCTGCACCTTATTACTATCTCTAGTCTACGTCTGGGTCTATCTCCGTGCAAGCATCACTATTTTGTGATTCACCGTCATAAAGGCGACTCTGCCACCGCCAGCCGATCACCTCGTTGATCGCAGGATTTCTAATCCGAAACCCATGCCACATATCCGCAACTGGTTCGACCTTGCGGGCAACGCGCGGGCGACCGCTTGATCCATTGCTCCATCGCATTTCGGCCAGATCATAAACCTCTAGGGTTGGAGGGAACCGCACGGCGATCTCAATGTACTCAAGGTGTGCCTGCCGTACCCTGGCGCGTATAAAGGGATTTGAGAAGTAGTCGCGGTCAAACCAAATCTCACTGTTCGCCACCGTAAGCTCATCCCCTTTAGACGTAGATTTTCCAAGGTAGAATAGGTGGGTCTGCCACTGTGGTGGGTCACCAACGAGGGGAACGTCTACGATTCCTAGCCACTTATGCTCAGGAACCAAGCACGATACGTCCTCAAGGTCGCCATCGCCCGTCCAGGAGAATGACCTGGGATAGACAAGCAGGTCGTCAGCCAAAGCCCGAACATGGCTTGCCCAATAGTATCTCTGCCGGCGCGGGTCTTCCGCGTCGAACGTCACATACATCTTGATCCAACGACATTCCCATGCCCAATCGCCTAGTTCAACGTTTTCAGTGCCGCCCTGATCCGACGAGCACTCATAGAAGCTCGATGGATCGGGCTGTTGATCCACCCACCAAGAACTAAGAGCGGCGACGTTCTCATCCGAACTCAGCGCAGCTACGTCTTTCCGTCGATTGAGAAGCAATTCAGCAACCAGGTCAATGGCATATTCGCGTGGCTCTCGGTTGCCGAGCTGTGCCTTTGACCGGCGATACCACGTACCATCACTGTAGCCATGCATCTGGGCAGCGAGATGCTCGCGCTGCGTGCGAGATTTTTCGGCGGCATCCTCGCTGAAACCGAAGTGAGTGAGCGTACCGCGCACCCACGCATCGGAAGGCATTTGCTCGATCTGATCCTTGATCGCCTCCTCGATCGCATCGTCCCCAGAGAACCCGAAGCGAATGAGTCTCTGAACTGTCTCTAGGTCTCGTAGCGCGGGCATGTCTGGAGATACCGACCGCCAGCGGTGACGACCCGCATCAACAAAAGCACCTAGGTCAGTTTTTACGGCCTCTAGCTTGCTATCCATGAGACTGCTTATACACGAAAAGTTCCAGTGGGCTGGCCTAGACGCTATGCGGCGAGCGCAAGCATAGGAGTGGCGAATCGTGGCCAGCTGTAGCAACCGAGGCCATATCGAGCCACACATTGGGAACTAGAAAGCCACGATCAGCCATCTCATTCTCTTTGGCACAGCTAAGAACCAAACTGAAAGGAATCGCTGTGCCTAACCATCCCATCCTCCGACCATCCAGTCAGGCTGTCCGGCTCGATCGTCGGGAGCGCCACCAACTCCAGAAGATGGAGACCCAAGCTGCTCTCGCCCACCGCGACCTTGATCTCCGGCGAAGCTATGCCCAGGCTCAAATCCTCGCAGATTCGGTCGTAGCACAAACCGCGATGGCCAGTGTCGCCGGCACCGCTGGCTTCGTGGCGACCTTGCGAGACGTTGCCCCCGAGGCCGCCGAGGCGCTGAACTTCCTTCAGGCCAAGCACGTCGCCAACCTCGCCCAGCGCATGGACGACTTCTCATGGAATAGCTAACCGATGCGACCTCATTTCCTCATTCCGCCCACAGCCCTTGCCGGAGCCGAGCGCGAGCAGCACCTCATCGACCTGTTGCGTCGCCTGTTGCGGTGCTACGACGACCTGCGGGCCGAAAACAAGCATTTGCGCAAGCTGCTGAATCAGCTCGCGGCCGAGCATCGGATGCTCAGAGAGCAGTACGCACGTAGCCAAGACGATCACGCCATTGAAGCTACCGCCGCTGACGTCATGCTCGGGGCCGCACTAGGCGGCACCCAAGGGCAGCCAGCGGCGTGATTGAACGCGTTGTGCTCTACACGGTTGGTGGCACCGTCGCGCTGACTGTGTTGGCGGCGGTGCTGCCACGGCTCATCCCGTCGATTGTCGCGCTGGCGCTGGTCGCTGCCGTTCTGCGCGGCCTGTGGTGGGTCACGCGATGACCACTGCCGCTTTTCCTGTGCCGACTAGCACTTATTTGTGCGGACTGCCAACAAGTCAGGTGCGCGGCCCGTCGGAAATTGGAGAAACTCACATATTCTGTTCGGTTTTTGTTCGGGAAAATGGAAGTAACCAAACGAGGGAGGACAAATCATGTAACAAGAAAGGGGGGCCTTTGACCGCAAGCCGTCGTATAAATGTCAATGCAGGCAGGCGCACCGATTCAGACATAGATGTCGGCCTGGTGCTGTGGCTCCAGGCGAAACAAATCTTGAGAGAGCGCAGGGCCAAGGAAGCCAAAGCCAGGGCTAAGCGTCAGAGGCGGGAGCAATGAACGATCCCGCCGTACCAGCAATCATCGCGGCCAGCGCGGGCTCCGGGCTTGTCGCCGCAATCGGTGTCCGTGAACGCCGCCAAGCCGAGGCCATGCGGGCCAGTCGCCAGCGTCTCGGCTTGCGGTTTCCGATCTCACTCGATCCGCTACGGGCCTACGCCGCTGTCAGCGCAATGTCGGGCCTGCCGTATACCAGCGAGCTTGTCGCGGAGGTCGCAGCCCGCCAGGGCGCGATCGAGCACTTTCTGTGGGTTCCCTCGTCGCTGCGCGGCTCGGTCGAGTCGAGCCTGCGCGGAGTTATCGGGAGCTTGCGCATCACCGACGCGCCCCCCTCCTCGGACGAGTCGGTAACGCTGGCGCTGCGCCTGTTCGCAACCACCCCGATCCTACTCGCAACCGAGAACGTGGTCGAGGCGTCGCGGGCATTGCTCTCGGGAATGACGCGCCTACACGCCGGCGAGCAAATTATCCTTCGTCTTGCCATGCGGCCGGGGAGTCCGCGTGCTCGGCGAGTGAGTGAGCCGCAGAGTCGAGCCGTCCGCGAGCTTGAGCGAGCCTGGCGGCGCAAGACCACCAGTGGTGGATGTTTCGTGGCCGGGTTGGTGCTCGTGCGGGCGGCACGGATCGGGCGTGCCCGCGAGCTAGCCGCTCATATTGAGAGCGTCATCCGTAGCCGGCGCGGGATGGCGGGTGAGGTACGGATCACCGTTGGGCGTGGCAATCGCCGGATGAGTGCCATGCCGCGCACGACTCGTAGTAGCGGTTGGCTTGGCATCGCCGAGCTGTTGCTGCTGCTGGGTTGGCCGCTTGGCCCCGAGCTTGTTCCTGGCGTCGAGGCGGGTGCGACCCGTGAGATGTTGGTGCCGTCGGATGTTCCCCGTGAGGGCCGGCGGCTGTTCATCGGTCGTGACGTGTTCGGCGAGCGGCCGGTGGCGATTTCTGCGGAGACGGCGAAGCACCACATGCTGGCGGTGGCTCCGAGCGGTAGTGGCAAGACCTGGGCGTTGGCGGTGGCGGCGTTGTCGGATATCGAGCATGGCTTCGGCGGTGTCTGGATCGCACCGAAGGGCGAACTGGAGCTTCTGCTGAACCGGATCAAGCCCGAAGACGCGCACCGAATCGCGGTGCTCGATCCCGGTGACACCTCGCGCCCGATTCCCGGCTTGTCGGTGCTGACCGGCGGCGACCCCGATCTGACCAGCGAAGTTCTGACGGGTGCGCTGCGCTCGGCCTTTCCTGCCGAGGCGTGGGGCGTGCGGACGGATTTTTACCTGCGCCTAGCGCTCCGGACGCTCAGCGAGGTGCCGGATGCGACGCTGCGTGACGCTGGCCGTTTGTTCTTCGATGAGCCGTTTCTGCGCGCGGCCGTAGCGCGGCTGCGTGACCCGTTCCTCGTCGCCTCCTGGCAAGGCTACGAGGCCCTGTCGGCGTCGGCTCGCGCTGAGCAGGTCCAGGCTCCCATGAACCGCGTCATGGCGCTGCTGTCACGCACCCGGCTGCGGGCGGTGCTGGCCGCACCTGACCCGAAGCTCGATGTGGCGCGGCTGTTCGCCGAACGGAAGTTCTTGCTCGTGAACCTCGCGCCGGGCGTGTTGGGTGAGTCGGGAGCGGCCGTCCTGGGCGCTGTCTTGATGCACGTCATCTGGAGTGCGATCGAGGCTCGCGTCAGTCTGCCGCCCGAGCGCCGTCATCCGATCTTCCTCTACTTGGACGAGCTCGCGACACTGACGCACGGCACGCCGTTTGGCTTCGAGCTTCTGGCTGAGCGGGCTCGCGGGCTCGGTGCGGGGTTGACCGTGGCGCTGCAAACGCTCGGGCGCATCCCTGAACCGACCAGAGGCGCGCTGCTCGGCAACGTGGCGAGCTTCATCACCTGGCGTGCCAGCGCCGAAGAAGCTCCCCGGATCGCACGGCAACTGCCTGGTCTGTCCGAGGCCGATGTGATGGGTCTGGGCCGCTTCGGGGTCGCGGCCAGAATCGGCACCGGCACCGGCATCGGCAGTTCGGTCACGGTCGTCACCGGACGCACCGAACCGCTGCCGGCCGAGACGGGACAGGCTGAGGTGATTCGTGATGCTTCGGCGGCGCGCTACGGCAGCGGCCCTGAACCGACTCCGACCACGGATCATCGGGCCGGAGTTGGTGACGATCAGGATTCAGTTGGCCGCACGCGGAGGCAGGCATGAGGCGTCCCGTCGCCTGCTCTGTCGCGTCGAGTCACGGTAGCCGCAAACGCTGTCGTGGCGTGGCTTCTCGGAAGATTTCGCCGCCGAATGACTCCGCCTGGCTCCGTGTCAATTACGTGACCGCCGAGCGGCTGTACCAGGTCGCCGGGGAGATGGACGAGCGGGACTGGACGGTGTTGTCGTTCGTTAGCGCGACCCGCTTGGCCAGCGGCAGACAGTTGGCTCGCC
>DATBYJ010000108.1:0-23265 GCA_036513795.1 Solirubrobacteraceae bacterium
CCGATCCCCCGCAGCCACACCAGCTACAGGAGCTCGCAGCCGACGTTCGCGCCACGCTCCACCAGGGCCTCCCCGAGACCCAGCGCCACGCGGTCAAGTCAGGCATCGCCGTCGCCGGCACCGCCACATCCGCCGCCGCCATCGACCAAGAGCTAGACCCCTACGACCCTGCCCGCGTCCACGGCTACCAACTCCAGCTCGGCACCGTCGAACTGCTGCTCGCACGACTCGCCGACATGGACGAACAGCAGCGCCGCAATGTCGTCGGCCTGCACCCCGACCGCGCGCCCACCATCGTCGCCGGCATGATCCTCCTGCAGGAGGCCATCAGCGCGTTCACCCTCGAGCAGGTAGAGGTCTCCGAGCACGACATCCTCTACGGAGGCGCGCTGCAACTCGCCGGCGCCAGCTAAGCCAGGTTCGACCTAAGCCAGGTTCGACTTGCGCGGATACACCACAGTGGGGTCCGTCAGCACGTTCACCAGCGCCGGCACCCCCGCTGAGAACGCTCGCTCCATCGCCGCACGCATGTCCCCAGGGCGCTCCACCAGCTCGCCGTGACCGCCCAGCGCACGCACCACCTCGTCGTAACGCGTGCCCGGGCGCAGGTCTGCCGCCACCGAGTACCCATACAAGAACTCCATCGGATGCTTCTCCAGCGCCCAAATGCCGTTGTTGCCCATCACCGCCACCACGTTCACCCCGTGGCGCGCAAGCGTGTCGAACTCCATCCCCGAGAAGCCAAATGCACCGTCGCCCACCAGCAGCACCACCTGGCGCTCCGGGTGCGCCAGCTTCGCCGCCAGCGCATAGCCACAGCCCGTGCCCAAGCAGCCAAACGGACCCGGGTCAAGCCAGCAGCCCGGCTCGTAGCTATCAACCACCCGCCCCGCATATGACACAAAGTCGCCACCATCGCCAATCACAATCGCGTCCCTGTCCAGCACCTTCGCAAGCTCCGCATACAGTCGCATCGGGTGTAGCGGCGAACGGCCATCCTCCAGCTCCACCCGCTCAGCCGCACGGCGCTCCGACTCCGCCACCCGCAGCTCGCCAATCCAGCTCTCGCTCGCCAGCGCCTGCCCACCAGCACCACTACGAAGGTCCGCCAGCGTCTGCGCAATCGACCCATAACACTCAGCAGCCACCGCACGCACGTGATCGCGCTGCGGTTCCACAGCGTCAATCACCACCACCTCCGTGTCCTCGCCAAACGCGCCGCCAAAACCCAGCCTGAAGTCCATCGGCACGCCCACCACCAGCGCCACATCCGCACCCTTCAGTGCCTGCGAGCGCACCCGCGAGAAAAACAGCTCATCGTCAGCCGCCACACAGCCGCGTGCCAGCCCATTCAAGAACACCGGTATCCGCAGCGTGTGCGCCAGCTCGTTCAGCGCCCGCTCGCCATGACCCCAATAAAGATCCGTGCCCGCCATGATCACCGGCCGCTCAGCCGCCGCCAAAAGCGCCGCCGCTCGCTCCAGTGCCTCACCCGACGCGCCCCCGCCGCCCCCAGCGCCAGCAGCCGGCTTGTCCAACTCGATCTCCTGCTCAGCTGCCTCCATAAACACGTAGTCCAGCGGGAAGTCCACAAACGTCGGCCCACCGTGCGGCGCGCTCGCCGCAGCAAACGCATCGTCCACCAGCCCCTGAATCTCCTCCGTGCTCCCCGGTGTCGCCGCCAGCTTCGTCAACGGACGCACAAACGGCACGTGGTCGATCTCCTGCAGCGAGCCCTGGCCCCACCGCAGCGCCGGCGCACGACCACCCAGCACCACCATCGGCGAGTGGTTCGCCTGCGCCGATGCCATCGCGCTCATCCCGTTCGTCACGCCCGGGCCCGCAGTCAACGCACACACGCCCGTCTCCCGCGTCACCTTCGCCCAGCCCTCAGCCGCAAATGCAGCCGTCGACTCGTGACGCACGTCCACGATGTCAATGCCCTCCTCGCGGCAGCCGTCATAGATCGAGAACAGGTGCCCGCCCGACAACGTGAACAGCTTGCTCACGCCATGCGCCTTCAAGCGCCTCGCTATCAGGCGCCCGCCGTGGAATGTGCTCGTCTCCTGCGTGCTCTCGCTCTGCGTCGACACGCGCGCGACTCTATCGCCTCGGTCGCCTTGGAACCTCATTCAAAAAGATCAGCACGCGCCCTTCCCGCCATCCATGCCCGGGGTGGGGTTCGAACCCACATGCTCCCCTTAGGGAACCATCGATTTTAAGTCGATTACGTATACCTATTTCGCCACCCGGGCCCAGTCACCGCATGCAGGCTAGCCAAGCTCCCCGTCTGCACGCCCCGCCACCCCGTTTAGGCCTCCTTCACACCGGGAAACGACCATATGACGCAACTTCCTCGCTGCTACCGTGTCCTTAAGGTCGACAGCAGCTATTGGGATTGTCTATGGAGGTCTCCTCACTCTCACACCCCAGCAGCATCCCCGGCCTTCGTGGGCCGTCTGCACTGCTGCGCCTACAGTCCGACGAGCGTCTCATCGCTCTCACCCGCCGCGGCCAGCACGCCGCCTTCGAGGTGCTCTGCGATCGCTATCAAAGCCGCCTGTTGTCGTTTTGCCGACACATGCTCGCCTCCCGTGAGGACGCCGAGGACGTGCTCCAAGAGGTGTTCGCCGCCGCGTTCAACGCCGTGCTCGCCGACGAGCGCGAGATCAACGTGCGCCCGTGGCTGTATCGCATCGCCCGCAACCGCTCGCTCAACCATCTGCGCCGCGCCTCCGCCATCGGCGTGGACTCCATGGACATCCACTACGCCGAACACGGCATCTCCACCGGCGACAAGGTCATGCGCCGTGAGAGCTTCCGTGAGCTCATCGACGACGTCCATCACCTCCCCGAGACCCAGCGCACAGCGCTGCTCCTGCGCGAGATCGACGCGCTCTCCTATGAGCAAATCGCCCAAGCCATGGAGACCACCATCCCCTCAGTCAAGTCGCTGCTCGTCCGTGCCCGCATCTCCCTCGCCGAGGCCGCCGAGGCACGCAAGCTCAACTGCGACGAGGTTCGCCTCGAGCTCGGCGAAGCCGCCGAGGGGCTCCTCAAGCTCAGCACTCCCGCACGCCGGCACGTGCGTACATGCGAACGCTGCACCTTTTTTAAGAAGCAGCTCAAGGACAACAACCACGCACTCGCCGTCATCCTGCCCGTCGGCCCGCTGCTGCTGCTCAAGAAGCTCGTGCTCGCCAAGCTCGGATCCACCGCATCCGCCGGAGGCGCCCATGTCGCGGGTGGAGCCGGTGCAACCGTCGGCGCCACCGTGGGTGCCGGGGCAGTCGCCACCGGCAGCTCAAGCATCGCCGGCGGACTCGTTACTGCCGGCGCAGGCGCCCTCGCCACCAAGGCCGTTGCCGGTCTGGCCGCCGCCGCCATCGTTACCGCCGGTGCCGTCGCCGCAGACAACGCCGTCACTGTCCACCGCCATCACCCACACGCCGCGCTCACCGCCAGCCTGCCCGCCAGCCACTACACCGAACCCGTAGTCGTACACCAGGCACTACAACCTGTCAGCGCCAGCGGAGCTCCCATCCACCAACGCGCCACCGCCGCGCACCAGCAACGCCACGCCAAGGTTCTCAAGAGCGCTCCAGCCGCGCCCACCGCGTCTGTCGACCCCAGCGCAACACCCCTAGCCACCACCAAGCCAGCTGACCCTCAGACCACCGTGCAGGTCACCGAGGTCACCACCAACACCACCACGCTTCCAGCCGCAGCAACCGCCACGCCGTCCACCACCACCGTGCCCGCCACAACCACAACCGCCACCACATCGCTGCCCACCACCACGAGCACCCCCGCAGAAGCGCCAGCTGAACCCGCGCCAACGGCCACCGAAACCCCAGCTACACCCGAAACCCCAGCCGCGCCCACCACTCCCGAATCACCTGAACCACAGAACTCAAGTGCCCCCCAGGTGCCGCCCGCCGTAGAAGTGCCGCCAGCTGTGCAGGTCCCGCCGGCCACAGAACTGCCGCCCTCCGGCAACGGCCACGGCGCGACGCCCGCACCCGCGAGCGGCGCAAGCGAATAACTCCTAGCCGAACGCGAAGTTCTTCAGCGGCCGCAGCAAGATGCCCGTCTCGCCTACTTCCAGTGGCGAGTTCACCTGCGCGCTGGCAGTCGCCGAGGTCAGCATCGCAATCACCACACCTTCGCGCACACCCGGGCTTTCCGGCAGCAGCAGTACGTTGCGCGCATACATCTCCCGCCCTTCCAACTCCTCTGAGTACGCCACCTGGTAGCCCGTCAGCGTGTTGCTAATCCTCGTCTTGCCCTCTCCCCGTAGCTCGAACTCCCGCGACTGGCGGCTAAGCGCGCGGATGTAGCCAGATACGTAGATCGGCAGCTCACCCAACAGAGGTCCTGAGTACGGCGGCAAACGCAGCCTGTCCACCGCAAACGAGTACTTCACCGAACCATCCGGCCAGTGGGCCTGCACCTTCACATAGCCACCCGGATCCGGTGCCACGCCGTACAAGCCACGGTAGCTAAAGCTGAACGGCACCGGGCCACCGTGAGAGTAGTGCGCATTCTCCAACGTCAGCGCCAGTCCAGCCAGCGCCACCAGCAGCGTTGCGCCTCCTGCAACCACACCGCCTCGCAGCAACCGCGAGGACCTGCGCCACCAAGGAGACAGCAGCCGCCCCAGCGTCGGCCCGTACTCGGGCTTCATCGGCACCGCAACCATCGTGATTAGTCCTGGTCGAGCAAGCCGTGGTGGTGGGCCCGACGGGGTCCCATCATTCCCCAAGCGAGAACAGCGATTCAAGGTCATGACGGGAATACGCCGCGAACGCCACCATCGTCTGCGTACGCGCCACGCCCGGCAGAGCCCCAATCTGGCCCGTCACCACGTCCGCCAACTGCTCGTGGTCCGGCACGCGCACAATCGCCACGAAGTCCCACTCACCCGTCACCGAGTAGGCCTCCGCCACGCCTTCGATGTCAGCCAGCGCCCCGCCCAAACTCGACAGCGCGTCGCGCTCGGCCTCGATCAACACCACCGCGTTGGTCATTGTCATCGCTCGCCCATCATAGGTCCCACAGGGCTAGTTTCAAAGATCGGTATGGCGCGCGCACACCGCAACACCACACCTACGCCTCCGCTGCCCGCAGCCGGTGCACACCCAGCCCCATCACCAACCCCAGCACGCCGCCCGTCACGCCCGCCAGCCAGCTCATCTCCGGACGCACAAACGGGATCGCGAGTATCAGCGCCGCCAGCGCCGCCGTACCCAACAGATCGCCCTCGTAGTGCTCCCCTGCACGTGCCGCTTCCAAGTCGGGGACCGCCCACGCTACGAGCAGCGCCAGCGCACCAGCATTGCCACCTACGAGGACCGGCACTGGATATACCGCCAGTGCCACCAACGCACCCACCGCGCTGGCCCCCACGAATAGCGCCATCACCACCGCAGGCCCATGGCGGCGCTCCAACAGCCAGCCGAAGATCGCAATCACCAACAGCACCACAAACGCCACCACGCCGTACGTGTACACGAACGCGTTCGCAAACAACTTCCACCAGTCACCGCCCAGCGGCCCCACGATCGCCATGTGCTCGTAAATCGCCGGTTCTGCATGGGCCACGATCCACGCCACGCAGGCCAACGCCACCAGCAGCATCGTCGCGTACGGGCGCTCCTGCGCCCAGCGGCCCGACACATACGCAGTACGCGTCCCACGCCGCGCGCCAGCACCTGCCCGCCCGGAGCCGCGGCCGAACAGCGCCCCCACACGCCCACGCCCACGCCCACTGGGCACACTGCTCGAACCATGCACACGAGGAAGCTTCGGCGCGCGCCTACGAAGACGAGTGCCGCAATACGGGCACTCCGTCACATACGGGCTCACCTCTGAGCCGCACTGTTTGCACACCACGAACAGATCAGCACCGGAAGGCATAGGACGACCCATTCTATGGACCTGTCGACCGCTGCCTGCTCGGCTCTGGAATACTCAGGTGCATGAACCTCGGATACGACCAAACGCTCTACATCCTCGCCTTCGACCATCGCGGCTCCTTCCAAAAGAAGTTCTTCGGCATCGAAGGCGAGCCGGACTCCGAGCAAACAGCCATCATCGCCGACGCCAAGCACCTCATCTTCGAAGGCATGCTGCAGGCGATCGGCGCAGGCTCCGACCCAGCCGTCACCGGCGTGCTCGTCGACGAGCAGTTCGGCTCCACCGTTCCCGCCGAGGCACACGAAAAGGGCCTCAAGCTGTCCATGCCCGCCGAGCGCTCAGGCCAAAGCATGTTCGACTTCCAGTACGGCAAGGATTTCGGTGAGCACATCGAGCGCTTCAACCCCAACTTCACAAAGGTGCTCGTCCGCTACAACCCCGACGGCGACAGCGCCGCCAACGCCGAGCAACTCAGCAAGCTGCGCATTCTCAGCGACTGGCTCAAGGCCCACGATCGCAAGTTCCTGTTCGAGCTACTCGTGCCAGCCGAGGACGCCCAGCTCGATGCTGTCGGCGGCGACAGCGACCGCTACGACGCAGAGCTGCGTCCCCAGCTCATGCGCCGCGCCATCGCCGCGATCCAAGACGCCGGCATCGAGGTCGACATCTGGAAGATCGAGGGCGTAGACCTTCGCTCCGACTGCGAAATGCTCGCCACCCAGTCACGTAGCGGCGGCCGCGACGGCGTCAAGTGCGTAGTCCTCGGCCGCGGCGCCAACGATGCCAAGGTCGACCAATGGCTCGCCGCCGCCGCACCCGTCGACGGCTACATCGGCTTCGCCATCGGCCGCTCCATCTGGTGGGACCCACTCAAGGCCTACGTCGACGGCAAGATCGAGCGCTCCGCCGGCGCCCGCAAGATCGCCGAGAACTACCTGCGCTTCGTCGCCGTATACGAGCGCGCCAAGACACCCGTCGGCTCCTAGGGGCGACGAGGCGCCGTCGTGAAGATGCGTCAGAGCATCGCCGAGTGGGAGCAGGCGTTCGTCAAGGAGATCACGCTCGACCGCCACCGGCGCGACTCGCTGCGCCGCACCACCGAGCAACGAGCGCTCAAGCGCAGCATCGACAAGCGCCACAAGCGCGGCTCCATGCGCTTCGCCCTGCTCGTGCTCACGCTCGCCCTCACGGCCGTCGTCGTAACGGTCGTAATGTTTCGCACCCTCTATCTGCTGCTCGGCTAACGAGCCGCAGCCACAGCTGCACAGTGCTTTGTAGATCTCTGCTCGGCGCGGGCACCGCGCCTGTCGGTGCAGGCACCGCGCCTGTCAGGCCTAAGCCGTATCGCCCAGCTCGCGCAGCGACTTGTCTACCTTCGCTGCGCTGTCAGCAGCAGGCTCGCTCGTCACGCCATCCTTCACCGGCGCCGCCGCACCCGCTTCGCGGTGGATCTCAAGGTAGATCTCCTTGCGAAATACGGGCACTCGCTGGGGTGCCTGGATGCCAATGCGCACCTTCTCGCCCATCACTGACAGAACCGAAACCTCGATCTCGTCGCCGATCATGATGCTCTGGTTGGACTTACGCGTCAGCACCAGCATTTGGGTGCACCTTCCTCTTTGCCGATTGGCGACCCGGCGCGACCCCAAACCGCCGGTTGTCCAAGCATAGTCACAGGACCGGGGGAACGCGATCCCAATCGCTCAAACGCGCCCACAGAGGCTCTCTCAGCCGCCCTCCCAGATCCCCCAAGCACGTCCCTACAGCGCCGCGCGAGCGCTTGCGCTAGTCTCCCGGACCGTCCATGCCCCGGAAATCTTTGCGCCCGCACCTCAACCAGATCCGCGCCTGGGTGCGCCAAGGCCGAACTGACGCTTGGGTCGCTCACCAACTCGAGGTGACCGTCCGCGACATCGAGCAGTTCAAGCGCCAAAACGAGCTGGTCAGCGACGAGGAGGCCCCCGAGGGCGCCGCAGCCAGCGACTACCCCGAGGAGATCGACCTGCGTGCTGAGGACGACGCGCTCATCGCCGCCGAGCTCGAGGCCGCCGAGGCGGAGGCTGAGCTCGCCAGGGCGCAAGCCGAAGAAACCGACGATGAGCCCGCCGAGGATGGAGAGCAGGCCACTGGCACCCGCACCCGCAAACGCTCCCGCCGCGGCGGGCGTGGCCGCTCTCGCTCCACCGGGCGCAACACCGGCCCACTCGAGGGTACCTTCGACCACGGCGAGGAGGGCTACGGCCTGTGGCTGGACCCAGCCATCCAGGAGAACCCCATCTACGCCGAGCACTGGGCCGGGCACCGGCCCGTGGAGGTCGAGGTCGAGGAGGACCGCATAGTTATCCGCCGCGCCGGCAGCGCCAGCGACGACTAGAGCTACGCCTCCGACAGCGTGCGCCTGCCACCCGCGTAGTCGGTCGCCTCGCGTAGATATCTGGCAAACGCGGCGTCCACCACCACGCCCGCCTCCCATGCCCAAGGATCGTCCGGGGCGAGCTTCATCGTCACCTGCAGGCACCACATCGTGCCTTCGTCGTACAGGCTCACAAGCTCCTCCGCTGTGAACCGGCCGCCCAGGCGCCTGCGCAGCTCCGCCACCAGCCCATCTGTCACCCGGTCCAGCAAAGGACCGCGCTCGGCAGGAGCAGCTCGAAGCCGGCGCTCCCCCTGCTGCCACTGGTAGATGGCTGTCTCGAACGACACCAGCCGAGGCTAGCAGTGGCGATCCGGCGCCGTGTACAGGGACACATCCGGGCGTGCTAGGCATTTGAAACAGGTTCTCAGTTGTCGGGCAGGCCGCTAATCACATACGGCTGCTCGCCTTTCCTCATCATCCCTAGCTGGCGAGCCTCAGCTTCAAGCGTGCCCGGCGCGCTCAGCGCTTCATGCTGATGCACCAGCAGCCTGTGTTCCCGTTCCATGCTCGCCACCGCAGCGCTGTCGTGGTTGGACTGACGCCACGTGGAAAGCATGTGCAGGCCTGCGCTCACGTACAGGTATGCAAGCACAATCAAGACGCAAAGCATCGCCAAGCGCCCCACCCGGTCCCATTGCACGCGAGCCAGCGGCGGAGCCTTCGAACGAGAGCGCGAGACGGGGACCGTGGACATGACTACCCCGATTCGCTTCAGCCCGCCAACATCCTGCCGCTGATAGGACGCCGTCAGCGATGTGGGCTAAAGGCGCTACGCCCGAGGAACCGCGCGTCGGCCCCCAACTGCTCCTCGATACGCAGCAGCTGGTTGTACTTGGCCACACGGTCAGAGCGCGACGGTGCGCCCGTCTTGATCTGGCCGCAGCCGGTGGCCACAGCAAGGTCCGCAATCGTCACGTCCTCGGTCTCGCCAGAGCGGTGGCTCATAACCGCCGTGTAGCCGGCGTCGCGCGCCATAGCGACCGCCTGAAGCGTCTCTGTGAGGGTTCCGATCTGGTTGACCTTGATGAGAATCGAGTTGCCCACACCACTGTCAATACCGCGACGCAAGCGCTCGGTGTTGGTCACAAAGATGTCATCGCCCACGAGTTGCACGCTCGAACCGAGGCGCTCGGTCAGTACCCGCCATCCGTCCCAGTCCTCCTCGTCCATGCCGTCCTCGATCGAGACGATCGGATAGCGCCCCGCCAGATCCGCCCAGTAGTCGGTCAACTCAGCGGCCGACAGCGTGCGACCCTCGTGCTCAAGCACGTACGCACCATCGTGGTAGATCTCGCTGGTGGCCGGGTCCAAGGCAATGGCGATGTCCTCCCCAGGGCGATAGCCGGCCGCCTCGATGCCCGCCACGAGCATCTTCAGCGCCTCCTCGTTGGAGCTCAGATCGGGAGCGAAGCCTCCCTCGTCGCCAACAGCAGTCGCCAGGCCGCGCCCGTGCAGCGTGCCCTTCAGCGCGTGGAACACCTCCGTTCCCATCCGCAGGCACTCAGAGAAGCTCTGCGCACCGCAAGGAACGATCATGAACTCTTGGAAGTCGACTTTGTTATCAGCGTGTGCGCCACCGTTGAGCACGTTCATCATCGGCACCGGCAGCACCGCCGCCTCGGCACCCCCCAAATAGCGCCACAGAGGCCTCTGCTCCTCCGCAGCCTGTGCCTGTGCGGCGGCGAGCGATACGCCCAGGATCGCGTTAGCACCCAACCGCGACTTGTTGGGCGTGCCGTCAAGCGCGATCAGCGCCCTGTCGAGAGCCTCCTGATCGGCGGCCTCCATACCGGTGAGCGCACTCGCGATCTCGCCGTCGACATTGGCCACCGCCTGAGTCACGCCCTTGCCACCCCACGCCGCGCCGCCATCGCGCAGCTCAGTCGCCTCAAACTCGCCGGTGGACGCCCCTGACGGCACCGCTGCGCGCCCCTGAGCGCCGCTTCGCAGCCCTACGTCGACCTCAACGGTGGGATTACCGCGGCTGTCGAGGATCTGGCGTGCGTGGATGCGCTCGATCTGGCTCATGAGAAGGCGGCCTTCCACCCTAGCGGGAGCAACTGCCCCAATGCTCGCCCGCCTATTCGGGGGTAACGGTGGACGCGCCTTTGGAGGAAGTCTTCGGCGCTTTGTAAGAACTGCAGTCAGCCACTATGTAGCCAGAGCGGCATTCCGTTTTGGACTTCCACTTAGTTTTGAAGCCTTTGGTGAATTTGGTCAGCGCAGACTGCTCACCCGTAGAGACCAGCTGCTGCTTGACCGTCGCCTTCACCTTCGAGAACGGCTGCTGCGTGCCAGGCGTGGTGCTGAGCACCTCGTAGACGTAGTACCCAAACGGCGTCTTCACCGGTCCGCCCAGAACATTCTTGGCAGCCGCGAAGATCGCTGTGTCGAGCGCCTGCTCCTCCTCGCCCTTGGTCACTTCCTTCAACAGGCCGCCGTTGGCCTTGCTGGTGGGATCGATCGACACCTTCTTGGCGACACTGGCGAAGCTTTTGCCCGATTCGACTTCTTTCTTGGCACTCTTGGCGGCCGCTTCAGTCTTCGTGAGAATGATCTGCACGTTGCGCTTTTCAGGCGTCCCGTACTTGGACTTATTTTCGTTGTAGTACTTCTGGACCTGAGCTTCTGTGACCGTGCTCTTTTCCTTGATGATCTTTTTCTCGATTTTCTGAGAGAGCAAGTTCAGCTTCACGCGCAGCAGCAGATCCGAGACCGTTTGCCCAGACGTGGACAGGAATTTTTCGAATTCAGAGGGCTTCGGGAACTCCTGGGACTTGATTTTGGCGAATTCCTTCTTGACTTCAGCGTCGCTCAACTTGATGCCCAGAGAGGAAGCTTCGCCGAGCACCCACTGCGAGGAGATGAGGAAACCCAGGACCTCGCTCTGCAGCGATTTGTACTCGGTCGCGCACTGGCTCTTGAGCTCCGCCGTAGTCGGAGCTTTTTGGCCTTTGGCCGGTTTGGCCGTAGTGGCAGCCAGGTGGGCTATGCACGCGGTGTAGTTGGGCGGTTCGGGGATAACCGGCTTTTCGGTCGAACCCGTGGCGCTGGACGCTGAAGCGACTTTCATCCAGTGTTCGAACGCAGTCTTGGCGATCGGGGTACCGGACACTTGCACCACGGCATCGCCGGGAATGCCGCCGCACGCGGAGATGCCAACGAGGGCAAACAAAACGGCGCCTAGCGCCGAGAGGGACCTGAGTGACTTTGACACGACGCGGGCACTCTAGCGGAAACATCCGCGTCTGTCCTTAACGAGTTCCTAAGCAGCCTCTCTGACCACCGCCAGCAGGGCATCTGCAGCCCTGACAACACTGGGAAAACGCTCCTTTCCGTCCTTCGGCACGCGCACCGAAACTTGCGAGCGAGCAGCTTCGTAGAGCGCGTCGGGTAGCTCCTCGCGCAGCCGTTTGGCGCGCACGGAATCGAGCTCAATCGGCACCACAGCCAGACGGTCACCGCGGAAGCTGACCGTACGCGCACCGGCCTGGCCGAACTTGATCCGCGCACGCTGCAACGCCAGCAGGTTCTCCACCGGCTCCGGCACAGGCCCAAAGCGATCCTCCAGCTCCTCGCGCAGGCGCTCCACATCGGCGACCTCAAGCGCACCAGCAACGCGGCGATGCACCTCGATCTTGGCCTGTTCATAAGGAATGTAGTCGGCCGGCACATACGCGTCGACGTTGACGTCCAGGCGCACCGGCTCGGGCGTGTTGGCGGGCTCCTCACCGCCATCCTCCACCTCCGCCGCCCGCACGGCCTCGTCAAGCATCTGCATGTACAACTCGAAGCCAAGCGCTGCCACATGCCCGGACTGCTCATCGCCAAGCAGGTTGCCCGCGCCGCGGATCTCGAGGTCGCGCATGGCGATCTTGAAGCCCGCGCCCAGCTCTGTGTAGTCCGACAGCGCCGACAGTCGCTGCGCGGCATCAGGCGTGAGCGCGGCGGCGGAGTCATACAGCAGGTATGCATATGCGCGCTCGCGGCTACGACCCACGCGTCCGCGGATCTGGTAGAGCTGCGCCAGACCGAACGCGTCTGAGTGCTCCACGATCAGCGTGTTGGCCTGGGGGATGTCAATTCCCGACTCGATGATCGACGTGCACACCAGCACGTCTGCGCCACCGCGCAGGTAATCCATCATCACCTCCTCGAGCTCACCGTCGCCCATCTGGCCGTGCGCGATCACGAAGCGCACACCGGGACACAGAGCCCGCAGCCGCTCGGCCGTCTCTTCGATCGAGTCCACCCGGTTGTGCAGGAAGAACGCCTGGCCCCCACGCGCGTGCTCGCGCATGATCGCCTGCTTGACCAGCTCCTCCTCGTACTCGCCCACGTATGTGCGCACTGGCCTGCGCCCCTCCGGAGGAGTCTCAATCACGGAGATGTCGCGCAATCCCGCAAGCGACATTTGCAGCGTGCGCGGAATCGGCGTGGCGGACATCGAGATGACATCCACCTTCAGCTTCAGCTGGCGCAGCAGCTCCTTCTGCTTGACGCCAAAGCGCTGCTCCTCATCCACGATCAACAGCCCCAGGTCCTTGGCACGTACATCGCGCGAGAGCACCCGATGGGTGCCGATCAGGATGTCCGCGCGCCCGTCCGCGAAGTCCTTGATCGCCGCTTTCTGCTCCGCGGCGGTGCGAAACCGCGAGGCGTGCTCGAGCGTGAAGGGATAATCCGCGAGGCGCTCCGCAAACGTGCCGTAGTGCTGCTGGGCAAGGATCGTGGTGGGCACGAGCATCAGCACCTGCTTGCCCTCAGCCGCGCACTTGAACGCAGCCCGCAGGGCAACCTCGGTCTTGCCATAGCCGACGTCGCCACAGATCAGCCTGTCCATCGGCCGCGCGGCTTCCATGTCGAGCTTCACCAGCTCGATCGCATCGCGCTGGTCTGGCGTCTCGGTGAACGGGAAGCGCTCCTCGAACTCCCGCTGCCAGTCGGAGTCGGGGCCAAACGCATGGCCCGAGCGACGACGACGCTCGGCATACAGGTTGAGTAGCTCGCCCGCCAGCTCCTGCGCCGCACGCCGCGCACGGGCCTTCATCGTCTCCCAGCGCGTCCCCCCCAACTTGCTCAGCGGCGGATGGTCGCCGCCTGCGCCCACGTACCGGGAGATCTTCGCCAACTGGTCCACCGGCACGAACACCCGGTCATCGCCCTGGTATTCCAGGTACAGGTAGTCGCGGGTGACATCCGCCACCGTGCGCGTCTCAAACCCCGCAAAGCGAGCCACCCCGTGGTCCTCGTGCACCACGATGTCGCCCGTGCGCAGTTCCGTGAACGAGCGCAGCGCGCCGCGGCGCGCGCTCGAGATGCCGCTGCGGCCGGGGGCGTCGGTGCTCCCTCGCTTGGGGCGACGGCGTAGCAGCCGATGCTCGGGGAACACCGCGAGCTTCAGCTGCGGGGCAACGAAGCCCTCACGCAGCGAGGCGGCGGCGAAGCGCAGCGATGCCTCGAGCACTTGCTGGCCAGCGTTGACGTCCTCGCCGAGCCAGGTGGCTTTTAGGCGCCCGAGGTTGAAGGCCGCGCGCTCGCCCTCGCCACGCCGGGGAAACGCGACCACCGTTCGATAGCCAGAGCGCACGAGCTTCTCCAGCTCCGGCTCCGCTTCCG
Source organism: Solirubrobacteraceae bacterium (assembly GCA_036513795.1). Taxonomy (GTDB): domain Bacteria; phylum Actinomycetota; class Thermoleophilia; order Solirubrobacterales; family Solirubrobacteraceae; genus Palsa-744. Next base: position 13,955 of record DATBYJ010000108.1, read on the forward strand.
CAAGCGAGCGCGCAGCGGTGTCCGCCGATTGCGCCCGCAGCTCGATCTCCTGGCCACTGGAAAGCCCCGACAGCCAGATGCGCGCACGTTCATCGAGGGTCGTGCGGATGCTTTGCGGGCTCACGTACAGGTGATGCGCGTCCTCATCGCCAAACGCCGCGCACACGTCGCTCCAGTGGTCGCTGAGCACCGGATCGAGATCCTCCTCTGCGGCCACCACCAGCTGGGTATCCCCGCCCACCAGGTCGAGCAGCGCCCCAAAGCGCTCCACCGGCAACAGCTCGGCAATGTCTGGGCGCTCGCCCTTCGTGCCCTCACCACCGGCCGCTGAGAAGCTACCTGTGGCGGCGGCAATCTCTGCGAGCTCTCGATGCTCAAGCGCGAGCTCCGCGGCAGGCGCTATCTCCACTTCCTGCACATCACCCAGCGAGCGCTGCGTGAATGTGGAGAACCACCGCAGCGACTCGATCTCAACGTCGAACATGTCCACCCGTACGGCCCGCTCCTCGGTCGCCGGGAACACGTCCAGAAGCCCGCCGCGCAGCGCGAACTGGCCGCGCTCCTCCACCTGGTCGGTGCGCTCGTAACCAGCACTGACGAGCTCCGCTGCGCACTCGTCCAAGTCGAGCAGCTCACCCACCCGCAGCGTGAACGAATGTGGCCGCAGCTCAGGGTCGGGGACCTTCTCCGATAGCGCCACCGCGCTGACCACCACCACCGGCTGCTCCCGGTTGGCGACCGGCACCGCGCCGGACGCTGAGCCCGCGCCGTCAGCGCCATCTACACCACCAGCTGCGGAGCCAACGCCGAGCAGCGCGTCGAGCGCGGCAACACGTAGGCCCACCAGGTGCGCAGGCGGCGCCAGGTGCGACTCGTATGCAACGCCTCTGGAGGGGTAGTAGCGAACGCGCCGGGGCGCTAGCCACGCGCGTAGGTCGCCGGCCAGATCGCGGGCGGCGCGATCGTCGCCAACCACCACCAACGTGGGGCGTGCGAGCGCGTCTCGGTCGATGTCCGCGAGCGCCGCCACCACATACGGGCGCAGCGAGTTGGATACGAACGCGTGCCCGCCGTCGCGGGCGAGACGCATCGTTGGCTCGTCCTCCTGCACGAGGCCAAGCAGCGTGCGCAGTACCCCACCGGTGTCAGCCATCTACGCTCGTCCCCGTCACCGCTCGCTCGACGTGCTCGCATGCGCTGTCGATCAGCTGTGCAACCTGGGCCTGGTCCTCACGGAAGCGCCCGAGCACGTAGGAGGACACGATCTCAGGGTCGGTGGAATTGGGCCGCCCCACGCCTACCCGCACACGCATGAAGTCTGCGCTACCGAGCTCTCGCTTGAGTGACTTCAGCCCGTTGTGGCCAGCCAAACCTCCACCCAGGCGGGTGCGAACGTCGCCAAATGGCAGATCGATCTCGTCGTGCACCACGAGCACATGCTCGAGCGCAAGCTTGAACGCACCACGCGCGGGGCCTACAGAGCGACCCGCCTCGTTCATGAATGTCTGTGGGCACAGCACAGCCACCCGGGGCGCATCCGCGACGGCTGAGCCGCCCGCGCCGGCCACCGCGCCGATTCCAAGCGACGCCCCCGGCGCGCCCACATGCACGCGGCCTTCCGCTAGGCGCCCACGGAAGCGGTCCTTTGCCTTCCCCAAGCCCCAGCGCTCAACCAAAGCCTCAGCAACCATGAAGCCGACGTTGTGACGCGTGCCTGAGTACTCGCGGCCGGGATTGCCCAACCCGACGATCAGCCAGTCGACAGATCCGCCGCCACCGCCAAACGGGCGTCGCAGCGCGATCTACTCCTCGCCGGAGGCGTCCTCGTCGGCCTGCGAGCCACCCTCGCCGACGACCTCTGTCTCGGCTTCGATTTCCTCAGCGGCTTCGCTCTGCAGCCGTGGCGGGGAGAGCGTGGCGATGACAGTTTCCTCAAGATCGTCGAGCAGCGTCACACCGCCGGGCACGCTGAGCGCACCAAGCAGGATCGTCTCGCCGATCTGCATCTCGCCGACATCGTGGACGATCGACTCAGGGATCGCTGTCGGCAGCGCCTCCACGTTGAGCTCGCGCGTGATTTGCTCGAGCACACCGCCCTGCTTGACACCAGGCGCGTCGTCGATGCTCTGCAATTCGAGCGGCACGACCGCCGTGATGGCCTCGTTGAGGTTGACCCGCAAGAGATCCACGTGGACGGTCTCGCCGCGCACCGGGTGGCGCTGGGCTTCCTTGAGAACAACGGGTGTGGATTTCTGGCCGTCGATGCTGAGATCGAGCACCGCACCAGACCCCGCCAGCGCCATCCGCAGCTCGCGCGCGTCAGCGTCAAAGCCGAGTGGCTCTGAGCCGCCGCCGTAGAGCACGCCAGGCACGCGGCCGCTGCGGCGCAGGCGTCGGGCTGCACGCGAGCCTGCTGCGGAGCGGCTGGTGACGTCTAGCTTGGTGGTTGTGTTGGCCATCGCGACAGCAGACTGTAGCAATCGCCGCTCATCGTTCTACTGCTGTGTCTTCTTCTTCTTCCAGTTCGTGCTTGGAGAGCTTCCAGCACGTCCCTTCATTGTCGATTGGCGCGCTCAGCCCGATCAGCGACACGTGGACGCCCTGCAGGAAGTTGCCCGTGCGGTGCACGTCCACGCACTGAACCACGGGCAGCGAGCCGATCACTGTCCATGCCAGTCGGGTCTTACCCGTGGCGCCAAACAGCGAGTACGCGGTCCTGGATTCAAGCTGGAGGATCTTCACCGCTCCCGCTCTGTGTAGGTGCGGGTTGCCGGCGTTGGCCCTCACGCTGGCCACGCACGCAGCGTTCGCGCCACAGCCACTCAGCTGGTGGAGCATCGCAGCGGCGTCACCTTTGACCTCAGCCTGGATCAGCGCTAGGTCGTCCGCCCGTTCAGCGTTCTCCACGCTGAGAAAGCGCGCTAGCAGCGCGCCCACGAGGAGCACGATTAGAACGCTTATCGCCAACAGCGCGCGCAGCGTGCGGCGCCACGTGGGCGAAAGCCCCAGCCACCACACGCGCGGACCGCGCGTCGCGGACGCTTGAGTCGCGATCGGAGAAGACACCGTGTGGAGATGATGACGTGCGGCACATGCGCCGTTGCGCCAAGGATCTACCGCGGAGCTAGAACAGCTGGTTCTCGCCGTCGAACACTTCGCTGACGGAGTCGTCCACGAAGATGCGCCTAATCGAGTCGGTGAGCAGCTCGGCGCATGGCAGCACACGCACGTTCTCAGGACAGCCGGGAGGCAACGGGATGGTGTCGGTGACGACGATCTGCTCGAGCGGCGAGCTGCGCAGGTTCTCGTATGCATCGCCCGAGAACACAGCGTGCGTGGCCGCCGCGAACACGCGCGAAGCGCCCTCTTCCTTGACCGTCCTGGCAGCGGCACACAGCGTGCCGGCAGTGTCGATCATGTCGTCCACGATCACCGCTGTCTTGCCTTTCACATCACCGATCACATAGCCGATCTCAGCGACCTGCTGGGCGGGCCGCTCCTTGTCGAGGATCGCCAGCTCGGCGCCGATCTTGGACGCGAATTTCTTGTTCAGCTTGACCCTGCCCGCATCCGGGGCGACGACCACGATGTCCGGCAGGTGCAGGTCGGTGAAGTACTGGGTGAGCATGAACAGCGCCGTCATGTGATCCACGGGTTTCTGGAAGAAGCCCTGGATCTGTCCAGCGTGGAGGTCCATCGTCAGGACCCTGTCTGCGCCCGCCGCCTCGAGCATGCGCGCCACCAGTCGCGCGGAGATCGGCTCGCGCGGCGCGGACTTCTTGTCCTGCCGTGAGTAGCCGAACCACGGCGTGACCGCGATCACACGGTGGGCTGAGGCGCCGACGGCCGCGTCGATCATGAACAGCAGTTCCATCAGCGAGTCGTTCGCCGTGATGCCCGTCTGCGGGTTGCCGCAGGTGGGCTGCACGATGAACACATCTGCACCCCTGATGGACTCCTCATAGCGGCAGTACACCTCGCCGTTGGAGAACGTCTTCAGCGTCACCGGCCCCAGCTCCACGCCCAGCTTGTCGGCGATGTCCACAGCCAACTGCGGGTTGGAGCGCCCGCTGAACAGCATCAAGCGCTTGTTGTAGTCAATCGGCAGGCTCGTCTGGGTCGACGCCTGCTCGCGCGTGTCCATCGCGCTCATCTCTTAGGGAGTGTAAACATCGCTGGCCTATCGGTCATCCCGAGTCTCCTGTCGGGTCACGCGTCACCTCGGCGCTCGCGTCGCCGGAGCGCTGGGCAGCCACATCGCCGGGGCGCTTGGCGTAGCCCTCGATGTTGCGCTGGCGCTCGCGGGCGATCCCCAAGGCTCCAGGCGGCACGTCCTGCACGATCACCGAGCCGGCGCCGGTGTAAGCGTCATCGCCAAGGGTGACGGGCGCCACCAGCGTGGTGTCCACGCCCGTGCGCACGCGCTCGCCCACCGTCGTTCGATGCTTGGCGCGCCCGTCGTAGTTGGCGGTGATGGTCGCCGCCCCCAGGTTGCTGCCGGCGCCGACGTCAGCGTCGCCGATGTAGGACAGGTGAGGGATCTTCGCCCCGGCGCCCAGGTCGGAGTTCTTGACCTCCACGAACGTGCCCACCTTGCTGCCGTTGCGTAGCACGGCGCCCGGGCGCAGGTAGCCGAACGGACCCACGCTCACGCCGTCCTCCAGCATGCAGTCCACCAGGTAGGAGTGGCGCACCGTGCACCTCTCGCCGATCTTTGTGCTGCCGCGAATCGTCGTGAACGGCTCGATCGTCGTGTCCTGGCCGATTTGCACATCCACGTCAATGACCGTCGCGTCCGGGTCCACGATGCCCACCCCGGCCTGCATGTGCCGCTGGTGGATGGCCGCCTGCGCGAGCTTGCGCACGCGCACGAGCGCCTCGCGGTCGTTGACGCCAAGGACGAGGCGTTCATCTGCCACTACATGCGCGCTCACACGCGCTCCGTCCGCTCTCAGCAAATCGAGCACCTGGGGCAGGTACAGCTCACCCTGTGCGTTGTCTGTGCTCAAGCGCGGCAGCACCTGGCCAAGCGCACGGGCGTCGAACACGAAGATGCCCGTGTTCACCTCGCGAATCTCACGCTCAGCCTGGGTCGAGTCGCCATGCTTCTTCGTCTCCACTACACGCTCCACTGCGCCAGTAAGATCACGCACCACACGTCCGTAACCCGTCGGGTCCCCGAGAATCGTTGTCGCCATCGTCGCCGCGGCGCCACCGTCGCGATGCGCGTCGATCAACTCGCCGATCGCCTGAGCGCTCACCAGCGGCACATCGCCGCTCAGGATCAGAATCGGAGACGCCGAGTCGAGTGCGGAGCCCCCACCTGCGTTCAGCTTGGCCATCCCCGCCACCACCGCGCCACCCGTGCCGTTCGACTGCTCCTGCACCGCCAGCTCCACACCCTCCGGCAGCACCCGCTCGAGCGCGCGCGCCGGCGAGTCCACCACCACCACCCGGCCTGCCCCCGCCTCGAGCGCCGCCATCACCGGCCACAGCACCATCGGCCGACCACACAGCTCGTGCAGCACCTTCGGCGTCTGCGAGCGCATACGCGTGCCCTGGCCTGCCGCAAGGATCAGGACTGTGGGGGCGCTCACAGCTCAGATGCTATTCCAGCGACGGCACTTTCCCGTGTGGACTCCGCGCATGCTTGTTCGCGCTCGTATTGCCGCAGCCACTTGCGGATGGCATTGTCGGACACTTCATAGCGTCGAGCAGTGCCGGCATAGCCGAGCGCGGCAACCTCTCGGAGCAGGTGCGCATAAGGCGGGCGAACGACCCTGCGCCGCTCAGGTCGGGAACGTCCGTCGCGTTTACGTCGCACAGCACAATCCCGGCAGCAGTAACGCTGTGCGGGATAAACGGGCCAGAACTCTGAGCCACAGTGCAGGCACTTGCGCGAGCTCTCATCGAGGCGGTTCTGTCGGCCGCAGTGCGTGTCGAGCGTTGCGGCACAATTGGGGCAAACCACCCTCAGATTCTCGAGACGGTGATCGTCAGCCACCCCATTGATGTGGTCGAGGATCAAGGACATCCTCCGCCCCTGCCACATTTCATCCTGGCCGCATAGCTCACACTGGCGAACCTTCAACCCCTCTTTGAACAAGCGTGCCTTGAGGTGGCCACGAGAGTAGGTCGACGCTTTAACCAAGATGTCGCCCAAAGGGATGGGGTCTCGTTTGAGAGCCTCATTGCGGACACGGTCTGCGTCGAAATGGCTGGTGGATATCGACCAGACCTCATCTACGTATCGGCGAAGAGTCCGATGGTTACCGCCAGCTGGGCGCATACCCAACCGCCTAAGCGCATCCGCATAGGAACTCGCTGCGGCGACGGCTGCCCGCGCCTCATGCTCGGAGTACTTTGGCTTTCGTCCCGCCACGAACACATGTTCTCACCGGCATGAGACGCACCTAATAACTGGGGAGCCTGGGCTCGAACCAGGACTTGAAGAGCCAAAGTCTTCCGGGCTGCCTATTACCCCACTCCCCAAGGGACCAACATGGTCGCAGGTGATCGAACACGCTACAGCGCAGCCCGCTGGCGAAGCCGCGACGCGCGGCTAATCACGGCTATCTTGGCGTGATCCCGCGCACGCTGCTGCCCCTACGGGACGCCGCCGATAACAACGCAGCAACGCGCCCATCCTCCACTCCTGCAAGTATTTCTGCACTTGCCGTCCGTCACGACAAGCCGTGGGAGCAGACTGGGAGCATCGCTGGCAACAGCGTTGCTTGCCTGCGTGGGCGCGCTCGCCATGCAGGGCGTGCCTGTGGCGAAGGCCGCCCGGACGTGCCGTGGTGCGAACCTGCTGCCAACGCGCAACAACTGGCAGACAGTCGACACGGCCACACTGTGCTTGGTCAACGAGGTGCGCATCGCCCATGACCTGAAGCCGCTGCGCGCCAACCGGGAACTACGAAAGGTGGCAGCCAGCCAGGTGACGACGATGGTCTCCCGGGACTATTTCTCAGACGATCGACCGACTGGACAGACGCCACTATCGCTGGTGGCCATCACCCGCTATCCAGCGCACGCTGCGGAGTTCGCCGTGGGGGAGAACATCGCCTGGGGCACCGGCAACTTCACCACCCCCGCCCATATCGTGGCTGAATGGATGGCCTCGCCTCCACACCGGGAAGTGATGCTGAGCGCCCAATACAGCGACGCAGGTGTCGCTGTAACGGCAGCGATACCCGCCGTGCTCGACGCTGGACCTCGCGGCGCCACGTACGCTATCGAGTTCGGGATGCGGCTCTTCTAGTAAGAGCCGCTAGGACCGACGGTTGGAGCGGCGGGGCACACGTCCGCCTTCGGCGCCGGCCTCTGACGCGGGCCCACCAGCGGAGGCGATGCCGAGCACACGCATTGCCTTGAGACCAAGGCTGAGCTTCTCGCGACCGTCGCTGGAGCTGACGTCGAGACCTGAGAGCTCACGGACACGCTCGAGCCGGTAGTAGATGGTGTGGCGATGCGTGAAGAGACGTTGAGCGGTGCCAGCGACGTTGCCGTCAGCCTCGAGGAACGTCTCCAGCGTGCGCACCAGATCGGTCTCGTATTGCTCGTCGTAGGCAACGAGCGGTTCAACCGTCTCGGCGAAGAAGCGCTGCAGCTCAGAAGGGTTCTCGCTCATGGCTGACAGCAGCAGGCGATAGGCACCCGTCTGCTCAAACGCTAACGCGGCGCCATCGGAGGAGCCCTGGGCGACGTTTGCCGCGAGCAGCGCCTCGCTGGCGGCACGAGGCAGATCCGATGGGTCCTCGGTGATGCGGCTGCGTCCCAGCGCAAACGTGTAACCCGCGAGGCTGGCTTCCATCTCGTTGAGCACTGCCTCGGCTGCTCGTGCGGCGGTGGTCTCGTCGCCTCCGGGCACAAGCACGAGCACCTCCGCCCCAGCGATTCCCTCGCGCTCTGACAGGGCAGCGATGGAGCGGCTGGCAACCGCCCGGGCGCCACGCTCGGCGACCGCACGCACACGTCCCCGCCAGCCCTCATCGGTGGGCGCCTGGGGATGGGCACGCGCGACCAGCATGCTGGCGCCGTCATCGATTGCCAGCGACAGCTCTTTGGCGCGATCGAGCAGCGCGTCGCGCTCGGTGAGCTCACGGCGGAGGATCGCGCGCAGGAAGTCCGCGGAGGCTGTTTCCGATGCGCGCTCGGGCGCCCGTACGCGCTCAACCTCGGAGGCGATCATCGTCAGCAGCAGCCTGCGCATAGACGCGCTTGGCTCGGTCTTGGCGCGCATATGCAGCGTGCCCACAACCGTGTCTGCAACACGCAGGGGGGCTGTGATGACGCCCTCGCCTGCAGACAGCAGCGAGCGCTCCTCGGCGGGGGAGCGAGCGGCGACCGCGAGCGTGGCACCCCACGCGTCGGTCACAGCGAGGCTGCCCTCGAGCGCCTTAGCAGCGGCGCGTACGACCTCGGGTAGACCGGCCCCCGACTCGACCGCCTCTGTGATCGCGTCCAGCGCCGCGAGGTCTGACACGCGGTCAACCCCAGTAGTAGACGGCGACAAGCGCGCCGACCACCCCGACGCCCAGTAGCACCGCGAGCACATACAGCGAGAGCACTGTTGCAGCCAGCCGCTCCCACACGCGCGAGTAGGAGGACCACACGGGCACGAGGATCAAGCCGGTGAACAGACCCAGGCTGATCAGCGCGGCGCCGGCCGCCACGAGCTCGTTGATTTGTGTCCTAGTCATGGCTGTGGCTGGAATTGTGACGCACGGGGACGTCGGTCGCGACCTGCGCAAAGGTGGCGTCCACGGGGACGGCGCAGATCGGCGCAGGCGAGCAGTCCTCGAGCCGGGAAGCAGCGGCCTGAGCCAGCGTGAGCCCACCGTCGACAGAACGCCCGGTATGCCCAAATAGGCCGAGCACTGTCGGGCCGGAGCCACTCACAAGCGCAGGATCCCCACCGGCCTGCCGTACCCGTACGAGCGCCTGGGCGATGGGCGGGCACAGGGATACGGCCGCACGCTGGAGATCGTTGTGCAGCAGCTCTGAAGCGGCTGGCAGCGGCGCACCATGCGCGAACGCGGAGTGCAACTGCGAGTGCAGCTCGGCGAGCTCATGGGCGCTGCGTCCGAAACCCAGCCGGTCGGCCTCGCGATATACGGCAGCAGTGGACAGCTCGGCAGTAGAGGCCAACACGAGCACACCAAAGCTCGAGGATGGCGGCGGGAGCTCATCCAGCTGCTCGCCGGCACCGCCGGCAAGCCAGCGCCCGGGGGCGATCTGCGCGGGGACGTCAGCACCGAGCTGCGCACCCAGCTCGTGCAGCAGCCGCTGATCGCCAAGCCCCGACG
>DATBYJ010000109.1:0-2848 GCA_036513795.1 Solirubrobacteraceae bacterium
GGGAGTCGTGGCCGCCGCCGAATGTGTCGAGCAGGTATGCGCGGTGGGTGGCCATCAGTAGCAGCGCAAACTCGCCTGGGTTGGCCGGTGGGTGCGAGGCGTTCGCGACGAGCTGCTCGAGCAGTTGGCGTGGGCCGACCAGAGCACGGTCCAACTCGCTCGCAACTGCCGGATCGGCCGTGGTGGCGGCGTCGAGCGCCCGCAGCCACCGACCGTTGTCGGCATAGAGCTTCACCAAGCCGGCGACCATCGCTGTGATCAGGTCCTCCGCAGGACCGCGCAGGACCTGATCGAGGAGCGGATCCTCGGAGTCCGGTAGCAGCTCGGGCGCCAACTGCGCCAGCCTGTCGAAGTGGCGGTAGAAGACGGTGCGCGCCAGGCCCGCCCGCGTCATCACATCCCCGACCGTCAGTGTCCCGAACGGCCGGTCAAGCAGTAGCTCCCGGGTCGCGTCGAGGATCCGTCGCCGAGCGTCGTCGGCCGGAACGCGTGGAGATCTTTGCGACATTGTGTCTCAACAGTATGCAATCCTATTGCGACACTATGTCACAAACTGAGCCGAACACACACATCACACTGCCCGACGGGCGCACGCTCTCGTACCTGCTCGCGGGCGCCGACAGCGGGCCGGTCGCGACCGTGCTTGACGGTCCATGTAGCCGCGGGCTCGGGCGGGCGCTCGCCGCAGCTGCGCGGGAACTTGGGATCCGGCTCGTGATCCCGGACCGTCCGGGTTCTCACGGCAGCACGCCGAAACCCGGTCGCACAGTCTCCGATTGGCCCGCCGACCATCTCGCCCTGATGGACGCCTTGGGCGTTGACCGCTTCGGGATCGTGACGCAATCCGGCGGGACTCCCTACGGGATCGCCGTTGCCGGTGCGGTACCAGAGCGTGTCACCGCCCACTCGCTGCTCGGAGCCATGGCGCCGCTCGCGGAGAAGGCCCAGTGGCGCACGGCCGGGAAGGACATGAGGATGGCGGCGTTTATGTCCCGGCGCGCGCCGTTTCTGCTGCGGGCCGGCTTCAAGCTGCAGTACAAGAAGCTGCCAGATTCAGCGATGGGGCTGCTCAAGGGACCGGATGCAGAGGTCGTCCAGATCCCATGGGTCAAACAGCTGTTCGTAGCGACAACCGGGGAGCTGTTTGCGAACCCAAACGGGTTCATCGAGGAGGTCCGGATCCTCTGCAAACCGTGGGGCATCACGCCCGGCGGGCTCCGCGCCTCCCTCTGGACTGGCGAGTTCGACCATATGCACCCCCCGTCGCACGCCCGGCGCGTCGCAGAAATACTCGGCGGAGATCCGCCGGTAACGGTGGTACCAGGCGTCGAGCAGATCGGCCTGCTTGTGATCTTCGAGGAAGCGCTGCGATTCGCGACATTCAGCGGTCCTTGAAACACCGCTTTTCGCCAGAAAGCAGGCGCGTCGTGGGCCGGAGACGAAACGCGAGAGCGCGAGATCGTCCGCCAGCGGCCGGTTGTCACGGTCTCGACCCTCAGGAGCGATTCGGTCTTATCAGTGACCTCTCTGTGCCCGTTACATGCAGCATCCCCGGCTGGGCCAAATCACAGACTCGACGCCGCTGAAAGGTCCGCCAACTGATCGCGCCAACCCAGCAGCACGGAGGTTCGCTAAGACTGACCGCCTGGCTGGCCACGCTTTCAACCTTCTAGTAAACCTCTCGACCACTCGCGTACGTCTGAAGCTGCTTGTCTGGCTGCAGCGCGATCAAGTACATGCTGGAAGTCGTCCTCATAACGTGCTGCGACCGCCCACGGCGTCAGTCTCTCGATCTCGTCGCGGGCAGTAGGAAGATCGATTCCGTGCTGCTCTAGCATCGAAGTCAGATAGCTGATGCTGTGCGTCCGGTCATAACCCACCTCAAGGAAGACTAGGACCGCCTTGATGCGCTTCTCGATGCTCTGCTAGACATGGAAGCCCAGCACATCATCGGGTACATCAGGATCGTCCAGCACTCGGTCGAGGATCGACTCGTCGCCCTCCGCCTTGCGCACAAGCAGCAGTGCTACCTCCCGCGCCTCAGGATTCGGCAACGACACGCCCCTGGGTCAAAGCCTCGTGAACCACTGTGCCTCTTACCGACCCCCACTTCAGAGCGTACTGCTCACTGATCACCACCACGTCCGCTGGGATCAACATCCGCCCTAGAACCCGGTCTAGCCGCACCATCTCATCGAAGCGATCACCAACCTCCCGCTCAATCACCAAGAAGTCGAAATCACTTCGATCATCTCCGTCTCCACGAGCACGCGAGCCGAAGAGGATCACCTTGGCCGGGGATGCCGCGGCATCGACCAATGCACGTGCCGCACTCTCGATAGTGGCCCCTTCTGCAGTAGCGCTCACAGCACCTGCTCCTTCGAAACAGACTCGCCAACTATTTGCAGCTTTTGGCTATTTGCTGCAAGGCCGCTAATACGGCTATAGCGGGGGCAGGATTCGAACCTGCGACCTTCGGGTTATGAGCCCGACGAGCTACCAGACTGCTCCACCCCGCGTCGCTTCTTATGTTCTAGCAAAGAACCACGACGCTCACCAGGCGTGACAGCGCCTCAGCGCTCCACACGCTCCAGCATCGCTCTGATCCGCTCATCCTCTTCGTCTTCCAGCGCCCAATCGATCTCCCTATAGCGCCGCTCGATTCGCTCGATCGCCTGCTTGGACGCCTCCTTCGCCGCCGCCACCGCCGCATCCCGCTCCGCCTTGGCTGCCTTGCCCGCCGTGTGGCCGTCCGTCGCTGAGCCAGCCCGCCCATACCGCCGTTCGATCCGCTCCACCGCCTGCCTAGTCGCCTCCTTCGCCGCCTCAACCGCCGCATCCCGTTCCG
>DATBYJ010000110.1:0-10941 GCA_036513795.1 Solirubrobacteraceae bacterium
GCGGATCGGTGATCGTGAAATAGAGAACGGTCTCGATCCCCACGACCACGTTGTCTTCGGTGATCACAGACTGCGGTGAGAAGTTCACCACCTGCTCGCGCAGGTCCACCAGCGGTCGCACCCGGTCGATGAACGGCGTCACGATCGTTAGACCAGGCTCCAGCGTGCGGCTGTAGCGACCGAGTCGCTCGACAACTCCCGCGCGCGCCTGCGGGATAACGCGAATCGTCCGCGCGGCCAGCGCCAACACAAACACAACTACCACGACGATGACGATCCAAGCGACCATTGCCAGTTCCTTTCTAGGTGACCCTCATCAGAGAGCGTATCTCGAAATTCGAACCACGCGTTCCAAGCGCTGGTATTGAGACAGCGCCCCTGACGCGGCCGAGTGTCAAGCGAGACAAGGACGCAGTGAGCGAAGTGTGCTTTGCACACCAGCGATCGAGGACGCAGTATCGCGCAGGCAATCGGCCGCGTCAGTGCATTACTAGGGCGGTGGCTCCCTTTATCTCCACAACCTCGACGCGCTCGCCCGCATTGATGACCTCGTCCTCGTCGTAGCTGCGAGCGGTCCATACCTCGCCACCGTCGATCTTTACGCAACCGACGCCCTCGTCGTTGGCGATCCGCTCGAGCACCATCGCGCGCTTACCTACGAGCGCCGCCGCGCCAGTGCGAATCGCGGGAGGCAGGCGCCGGTGGCGGCGCGCCACCGGCCGCAGCGCGCCGAACACGAGGATGGACGCCAGCACGAACACGAGTAGTGCGAGTAGCGAGCCAACGCCGAGCAGGCTGATCACGCCTGCGAGCGCCGCGCCGACCGCGAAGGGAAGGAGATACAGGCCGCCAGTGTGCATCTCGCCGATGCCAAGAATGCAGGCGGCCACGATCCACAGGATCCAATCCATGCGTTCAGGTTACCTCCAATAGCCGTCAACGCGGCTGAATCTCGCCTCGCTTAGGACTCGGCGATGAGCGCGCGGGCGAAGTCCTGGGGATCGAATGGGCGCAGATCATCGACTGACTCCCCCACCCCGATCAGCTTTACCGGCAAGTCCAGCTCGCGTGCGATCGCCAACGCGATGCCGCCGCGTGCGGTGCCATCGAGCTTGGTGAGCACGACCCCAGTCACGTCAGCCGCCTGCGCAAACAGCTTCGCCTGGCGCAGCCCATTCTGGCCGGTAGTCGCGTCGATCGTCAGCAGCGTCTCGTGTGGCGCGCCGTCGAGCTGGCGAGCGATCACGCGCCGGACCTTGCTGAGCTCACCCATCAAATCGTCCTGAGTATGCAGGCGGCCGGCGGTGTCGATGATCACGACGTCGATGCCGCGTCCACGTGCCTGCGCGATCGCCTCGAACGCGACCGCTCCTGGGTCCGAGCCTTCGGGTCCAGTCACGATCTCACAGCCGGCTCGCTGTGCCCAACCCTCGAGCTGCTCGCTGGCGGCGGCCCTGAAGGTATCTGCCGCCCCCAATAGGACGTTGCACCCGAACTCCTCCCGTAGGTGCCATGCAAGCTTGCCGATGGTGGTCGTCTTGCCGGTGCCGTTAACGCCCACCGCCATGATCACGGTGGGCTGGGCGCGAATGTCGATCCGTGCCTCACCGACGGTAGCGGTCTGCGCGAGTAGCTCGATCAGCCGTTGGCTGAGCGCCTCGCCGCCCTCCAGCTTGCCCTCGGTGGATTCTGTCTCCAGCATCTGCACGACTGCCGCGGTGGTGCTTGCGCCGACGTCAGCCATGATCAACGCCTCCTCCAGGCGTTCCCAGGTCTGCTCGTCGAGCACCCCGAACAATGTCGCCTGGATCTCCGAGCCAAGCGCCTGCCGAGTCTTGGCCATGCTCTCGCGTAGGCGGCGCAACAGCCCACCGCGTTTGCCTGCACGCCCACTCGCGGCGGACCCCTCGCGCTCGTCACTGGCGCCGTGATGGCCGTCGGCGGCAGTTATGAACAGTTCATTCCAGTCGCGAGGCACGGGGCGCGCGACGATAGCAGTGCTCACAAGAGCGTCGAGCCCAGCCGAACTCGCGGAGCTCGCCCGTACTTGGTCAGGCCACCTCGGCGACCTCGGGCGTGGCGATCTGCTCGGCAGGCAGCCGCCGCGAGAGCACCTTGGAGACGCCGTTTTCGCCCATCGAGACGCCGTACAGCCAGTCGGCGGCCTCCATCGTTCGGCGCTGGTGGGTGATCACGATGAACTGGGCGCGGCCGGCGTAGCGTCGCAGCAACGTCAAGAAGCGATCGAGGTTGAGATCATCAAGTGCTGCCTCGACCTCGTCCATGATGTAGAAGGGGCACGGGCGCGCCAGGAACACAGCAAACAGGAACGCCAGCGCTGTCATCGACTTCTCACCGCCGGAGAGCAACGTGAGCCGCTTGGTCGACTTGCCGGCGGGAGTGATCTCGATCTCAACGCCGGGCAGCTGTTGCTCTTCGGGGCCCCTCAGCTCCGCCTCGCTCTCGGCCTCCGCGGCAGCCTCGATCGCATCCGTGTCGACGCCCTCCCCATCAGGCAACGGCTGGCCGCCCAACACCGGCCTCGGCGCCTGCTCGTCGGCCACGAGTCGCAGCCGGCCGCTGCCACCGGGGAACACGTCGCCCACCAGTTCCTCGAAGTTACGCGCGGCGGCGGCAAAGGTCTCCGCAAAGGTCTCCTCGATCTGGCGATCGGTTTCGCGGATCACCGAGCGCAGCTCCCGCAGCGCGGTCTCCAGGTCGGTGCGCTGGCTCTCGAGCTCCTCAACGTGCGTGAGCGCCTCGGCATACTCCTCCTTGGCAAGCGGATTCACGGGTCCGAGCTGCTCGCGTCTGCGCGTAAGCCGCTCAACTCGCGTGCGTAGTGCGTGCACCTCATCCTCGTCTAGCGCTTCGCGATTTGTCAGCTCCGGAGCCTGCGCGGGACTCGCCGGCGCGAGACCCAGTCGCTCGGCGACGGTACGCAACTCGAGCTCTGCCTCCTCGGCTTGGTCACGCAGGCGCTGCGCAGCGACCTCAGCTGCGGTCACCGTCTCGCCGGATACGCGTAGCGCCGCTTGGATCTCAGCCTCCTCGGCGGCACATGTTCGTAGCGCAGCAGTCATCTGCTCGCCGGCTTGGCGATCGCTCGCGAGCTCCGTCTCGAGCTGTGCGACGCGCGCCTGTACTGCTTCGCTGGCACCTGTCAGGGTAACCGCCAGTCGCTGTGCGGCCGGGATGACCCGCGTATCTGCCGCGTGCTGTGCGCGCAGCCGCTCGATCCGCGTGAGCCGCTCCACGCGCTCACGCTCGCGACGCTCGCCCTGCCGGCGCTCGGCCGACAGCTCCCCCTCCAGCTCCGCCTTGCGCACGGCCAACGCACCCTGCGCGGGCGCCGCGCGGCGCTGCTCGATCAGCCACTCCGTTCGCCGCTTGGCCTCGCCCACCTCCGCACGGTGGCGGTCAGCCTCCCGCAGCACGTCCTCTGCGCCAACGCGCGTCGTCTCGGCCGCACGCACCTGCTCGAGCGCCTGCTCGCAGGCGCTGCGGGCGGTGTGCTCCTGCTGAGCTGCACTCTCGGCGAGCACCACTAGCCGATCGCGCTCGTTGCGACGCGCCAGCACCCGCTCGGTGCCACCTTCGCTCAGCTGGCGCACCTCGCCCCAGGCGGCGAACAACACGCGTCCGCGGCGCGTCGTAGCAATGCCCGTGAAGTCAGTAGGCAAATTCTCCAAGCTCTCCACAACCCACGCATCTACGAGCAGCCGTCCGGCCAGCTCGAGCACCGCGTCTGGACCGCTGAGCAAATCGAGCAGCCTGACCGCGTCTGCCGTTGGCTGTGCCTGCGTACTCACACCCTGGGCTGGAGCGGCTGAGGAGTTGGGAGCTTCGAGGTTCGCCAACAATGCTGTGCCGCCGTCCAGGCCGGCGCGATTCAACAGCTCCTGCGCCCCAGCAACGTCCTTGACGAGCGCAGCGTCCAGGCGTCCCCCGAGCGCTGCAGCCAACGCCAACTCGTAGCCGTCTTGGACGCGCAGTTCCTCGCTGAGCGCGGTGCCGCCACCGACGCGTACGTGCGCACGCAGGAACTGGTTCGCGGCCGCGAGGTCCGCACCAACACGCTCGGCCTCGCGGCGCGTTTCCTGCGCGCTGTGCTCAGCAGTGGCCAACCGTTCGCGCGCCTCTTTGGCTTGCTGATCGGCATCCTCGCGCGCGGTACGTGCCGCGAGCGCCTGCGCCTCGGCTTGCTCGAGCAGTTCCTCCTGCTGCTCGTAAGTGCTCTGCAACTCTGCGATCTCACGCTCAATCTCCTGCTCGTGGCTGGCAGCGATCTCGTTGAGCTCGGTCTCGAGCGCAGCGATGCGATCGATGCTCGCTGCTGCCTCGGGGTCCTCGCCGTCGTGTTCGCTAGCCCGCGTGAGTGCCTGCAACTCGAGCTCGATGCGCTCGATCCGGCGCGCAAGCGTCTGCGTGCTCGCACCTACCTGCTCGGCCCGCAGCGCCAGTCGCTCGCGTGCGGAACGCCCGTCATACAACAGGCGCGAGATGGCATCGTGGCGCTCAGCACGCTCGGCCAAGGCACGCTCAGCCACGCCGCGTCGGTCGATCGTCTCCTGCAGCTTTTGCTCGATTTCTGTGCGTTGGACGCGCGCTTCGCCAACGAGCGCCTCAGCCCCTTCAAGCTCCAAGCGACGAGCACGCGCTGTGTCGGTGGCGAGCTCCCAGCGAGCTTGCAGGATTTGCTGCTCCAGGCGCTCGTGTAGCTCGGCCGCTTCGGCCTGGCGCTTGAGTGGCCGCAGGCGGCTACGGGCCTCGCGCTCGACGTCAAGCGCGCGGTCGAGGTTCTCTTGTGTGCGCTCCAACTTCAGCTGCGCCCGACGGCGACGCTTACGGTGCTTGCCCAGTCCAGCGGCCTCCTCGATCAGCAGGCGGCGATCGCGCGGCTTGGAGGTCACGATCGCGTCCACGCGCCCTTGGGAGATGACGGAATGAGTCTCCTTGCCCAGGCCAGTGTCGGAAAGCACCTCAATTACATCCGTCAAGCGGCAGCGTGCACCGTTGAGGCGGTACCCACCCTCGCCGTTACGGTCAAGCCGACGCACGATCGAGATCTCACTGAGCGGCACGTCAACGCGGCCGTCGGAGTTATCGAGCACGATCTCCACTTCCGCTGCGCTGCGTGGTTGAACACCGCGGCCACCGCCGAAGATCACATCCTGCATCGACTGGCCGCGGACAGCCAACGGCGACTGCTCGCCCATAACCCACAGCACGGCATCGGTCACGTTCGACTTGCCCGAACCATTCGGTCCCACCACAACGCTCACCCCCGGACCAAAGTCCAGGTGCGTGCGATCAGGAAACGACTTGAAGCCCGTGAGCGTCAATGACTTCAGGCGCATGTCATGCGTCCGATCATGCCTCTGCCGCCAGCTTGTCTACGGCCACCCGTGCAGCCTCCTGCTCGGCATGCTTCTTGCTGCGCCCGCTGCCCGCCCCGACCTCGCGACCATCCACCCGGGCGATTACCGCGTAGGTGCGCTCGTGCGGTGGCCCTTGCTCGCTGGCCACCTCGTAGCTCACCTCCGAGCCACGGCGCGCCAAGAGCTCCTGGAGCGCCGACTTGAAGTCCGCGGGGTGCTCCAGCGCACCCTCGATCTCTGGCACGAACGCCTCGACCACGGCTTCCGCGGTGCGCTCGTAGCCGGACTGCAGGTAGCACGCGCCGATCACAGCCTCGATTACTGACGCCAAGACACGCTCGGTCTCCACCAACGCGGCGGTGCGCTCGCGCACTCCCGCCGGCGCCGCCGCGCGGAGCCGCGCGGGTATCTGCAGACGTTCGGCCACCGCCCGGCAGGAGACGCCGGAGACCGCTTGCGCGCGAATCTTTGTGAGCCGTCCCGCACCGAAGCGCTCCGCCTCCAAACGTGGATACAGATACGCCGTTACCGCGAGCCCCAGGACACTGTCCCCAAGGAACGCCAGCCGCGTATAGGAGTCGCTGGAGCGCTCGCTCCAGGAAGCGTGTGTGAAGACTTGGCGCGCGAGATCCTCGGGCAGCTCGTCCAGCAACTCGCCGAGCAGCATCATCGCTCCGCATTCACGGTCCCGTTGTGGCTGAGGACGAACTCCACCGCCGCGCCAACGGTCAGGATCTGCGCGGCCTGCTCATCGGACATGCGCACCCCGTACGTGTCCTCCAGCTCCTGTACGAGTGTGTAGAGGTCGAGCGAGTCAGCCTCGAGGTCCTCCTTGAAGCGGGTCTCATCACCGATTGCCTGCAGGTCGACGTCGAGCTCGTCCGCCAAGTGGGCACGGATCAGCTCGAATACCTGCTCGCGACTGTGACTTGTGTCCCTCATCCTGTCTCGCGCAGGCTAGCGCCCGACGCGGCGTCGTCATCGAAGGTGGACACGGGCGAGCGTCGCAGAGCACCGCTCTGCTCGAGCGCGCGGTGGGTCTGAGCGACGATGTCCTCGCGCGCACCGCGCTCGGCCCGCAGGATCGCCTGCGCGAAGCCGGTGCGGGTGAAGCGCCCGTGCGGCACGACCCCGAGCCGGCGCAACCCGAGTAGGTATGCGCCGCCGCTGCCCTCCGGATCGATCTCATCACGAAAGCCCCGCAGCGCACCGCGCAACAGCGCCCCGCCGAGCTTGGCCCGGGTCGAGGACATCGCGGCCTCGCGCACCGCGCCGAGCATCGTCTGTGAGACGCCCTCCATCAGCTTCAGCGCGATATTGCCGGTCAAGCCGTCGGTGACGATCACGTCTGCGCGACCGCTGACTAGGTCGCCACCCTCGACGTTGCCGACGAACTCGAACATCTCGAGGCCCTCCGGGGCGTTCATCACGCGCTCGCTGAGTTCAGCGTGGACCTCCATAATCAGAGCGCTTCCGCGGGTGGCCTCCTCGCCGTTTGACAATAGCCCGACGCGCGGGCGCTCGACGCCGAGCACCGTGTGCGCGAGCGCTGCGCCCATGAACGCGAATTGCACGATGTGCTCGCGTCGGGCCTCTGCGTTGGCGCCAACATCGAGCAGAGTGACTGGCCAGTGCGGCACCGGCAACGGGATCGCCAGCGCCGGACGGTAGATGCCGCGGGCGCGCTTGATGTTGAACGTGCCTGCAGCCAGGGCGGCACCAGTACCACCAGCGCAAACAAGCGCCTGCGCGCTACCTTCAGCGACGGCACGTGCGGCCTTGACGATCGATGCTTCGGGTGTGGTTCGCACCGCCAGCACAGGATCCTTGGCCTTAGCCACAGAGATGGGCGCGTCGATGACCTCCACGCCCGCGGGCATTTCACCGATCTCACCAGCGGGACCGAACAGGAGAATGCGCGCGCCCTCGGCCGCGGCGATCGCCGCACCGGCTGCCACCTCGGCGGGGCCGAGATCGGCGCCATTGCAGTCGACCGCGATCACCGGCCGTGCCTGCTGCCCAGCTGACGGTGAGGACGAGGCCTCTGGCGTCACTGCCAGCTAGTCGTGGTCGTGGTCGTGCTCGTGATCGTGCGCGCCTTGCGTGACGATCTCGCGGCCCGCGTACGTGCCGCAAACGGGACACACCCGGTGCGGTCTGCGCGGGCTGTGGCACTGCGGGCACGCGTTCAACGCTGGCGTACCGATCTTGTGCTGTGCGCGACGCTTGGCTGTGCGACTGTGCGACTGCTTTTTCTTGGGGACGGCCATCGAGTGCAGAAGGCTACCAGGGTGTGGGCCTGGGTTCGGGTTGACCGCGGGACGCCGCTAATCGAGCTTGCGCGCCACTAATCGAGCTTGAGCTCACGGAGCTTGGCCCAACGCGGGTCTGGCGGGGACTCGTGGTGGTGCTCGGGACCGGCCTCGTTGAGATCCACGGCACACACAGGGCACAAACCGGCGCAGTCCTCCCGGCAGAGGATCTTCGCGGGCATCGCCAGCGCAAACGCGTCGCGCGCCCAGCCGCCGAGATCGAGTGTCTCGTCATGGACGTAGGGGCTGTCGAGCTCCTCGCCTCCCCCGGGTCGGTCAACCTCGCGTGCCTCCACCGCGACAACCGGGCCGGCTTGCTTGAGGCAGCGCATACACGGCCCGAGCACCTTTGCGGAGAAGTGCAGCCGCAGCGCGTAGCCGCCGCCTGTCATACGCGAGACGCTGAGCTCCACCGGCACCTGTTCGGGTTCGGCGATGTAGTGCTCACTCCCCAACAGCAGCGGCTCGATCGGCGTTGTCAGCTCGAGCCTGCGGCCCTCACCAGGACTCAGCCGTAGGCCGGCCAGATCGAAGTCGTAGTGGTGAATCTGTGGTTGCTCGCTAGCCATGACCGTCAGGCTAGCGCGGCCGCACGAGGCCGCTAAGCGCGCGTTCGCAGCTCGCGCTTGAGGATCTTGCCAGTCGCATTGCGGGGCAGCTCATCGACGAACACAACATCACGTGGGACCTTGTAGCGAGCGAGGTTTTCTTTGACGTAATCCTGAACCGCCGCAGCTGTCAGCTGGTTGCCGTTGCGTGGCACCACGAACGCCTTCAGACGCTGGCCGAACTCGTCGTCCGCGACCCCCACGACTGCCACGTCCTCGATCTGGTCGTGATCGGCCAATAGATCCTCGACCTCGCGGGGGAAGACGTTCTCGCCGCCGCTGACGATCATTTCATCGTCGCGCCCATCGACGAACAGTCGCCCCTGCGCGTCCAGACGACCGACGTCGCCGGTGCGCATCATCCCCCCGACGACTTCCTTGCTGCCGCCGTCGGTGTAGCCCTCGAACATGAATTCGTTGGCAACGAAGATGCGCCCTACCTCGCCTGGCGCGACCTCGTGGCCTTCCTCGTCAAGCAGCTTTACAGCGGTTCCGAGCGGCGGACGCCCGGCGGTACCGGGTGCCGCCCGCAGGTCGTCAGGTGTGGCGATTGTGGCCCACGCGACCTCGGTCGATCCGTAGAGGTTGTAGACGATGTCTCCGAACATGTCCATCGCCCGGGTGGCCAGCTCACCGGGAAAGGCCGAGCCACTGACGGCGATCACCTTCAGGCAGCTCACGTCGTAGCGCGCGATCGTCTCCGGTGGCAGGGAGATGATCCGCTGCAGCATCACTGGCACGACCACGAGCGCGCTTGCCCTGTGCTGGGAGACCGCCTTGAGCGTCTCCTCCGGGTCGAACTTCCGCCGCAGCACGAGCGTGGAGACGAGCGGCAGACTCAAGAGGAAATGCGCAAAGCCCCACGAGTGGAACATCGGGGCGGCTATCACCGTCGTCTCGCGGGCTTTCATCGGAATCTTCGAGAACAGCGCAGCGGCAGGTTCGATCGAGTCGCTCTGGTGGCGCTGGGCGCCCTTGGGGGTGCCGGTCGTGCCCGAGGTGAGGATCACGATGCGACCTTTTTCGATGGGCGGCGTGAGATCGGAGTCATCGCCCCGCGCAATCAGCTGCTCGAGCGTGGGGACACCGTCGGCTGCGCGTTCGCCCTCGGCGCGCGGCTCGCTCCAGGCGATGAAGCGGATCCTGTCGGCCGCGCCGGCGCTTACGAGTCCGCTGAACTCCTCGTCGTAGATCACCGCCACCGGGTCCTCGCGCCGGATCACGTCGGCAATCTGCGGCCCGGCAAAGGCGGTGTTCAGATACAGCGCCCCCGCCCCGAGCTTCGAGCAGGCGGCGGTCGCCTCGATGAAGCCACGGTGGTTGCGGCACATGATCGCTACGCCGTCTCCTTCGGAGATACCGGCCTTGCGCAGCTCGCGCGCGAGCGCATTCGTACGCAGGTGCAGTTGCTTGAACGTCAGACAGCCGCGCTCGTCGATCACAGCCGGGCGGTCTGGGTAACGAGCTGCCGCGCCCGTATAGGCGCCTGCCGGCGTGGCGCCCCAGCGGCGCAGCGCGGACAGCGATGCGACCAGGCGATCGGGCCGTGTCGGCTCGATCATGCCCGTGTCCAGTAGTGCCTTGACCACCGCCAGCTTGTGCCGGACGGTGCGCGCGAGCGGTTGAGCGTTCACGTCATGACCCTACCCAAAAGCAACGTTGGCCATGCGAAGGCCATAACGCGACCGACCGACGACACCTAGCTGACTTCAGCTGGCTCGTCCTTGCCCTGCAGTCGCTCGCGTCCACGTTGAACGGCGGCGATGAACTTCGAAAGATTGACCTCCAACGTATTCAAGATCTCATCCGCGTAGTCCTCAGCGCCCAGCCTGATCTCGCGCTCACGGGCACGCGCGTCCTCGACGATGTCCTCCGCCGCGCGCTCGGCCTGCTTGGTGACCTCCTCGTCGCCGACCAGTTTCTCCTGGCGCTCGCGAGCGTCTTTGATGATCCGCTCGGCCTCCTTCTTAGCCTCAGCGAGCATCTCCTGGCGCTCCTTGACGATCCAACGCGCCTGCTTGATCTCCTCAGGGATCGTCGCGCGCATCTGGTCGAGGATGTCGTATATCTCCTCCTTGTCGACACGTACCTGATCGGTCAGGGGTACAGGCTTGGCGTTGTGCACCAAGTCGTCGAGCTTGTCTATGAGTACCAGGACGTCCATTTTTAGTCACCTCCGCGGGGCCTCCAGCCCCGCGTCATCGCTCATTTCGTCAGCGTCTCAGCTCTTCCTGCAAGCGCCGGGCCACCTCGTCGGGCACGAGATCGTCGATCTTGCCGCCGAACGTGGCGAGCTCCTTGACGCCGCTGGATGACAGGAAACTGTACTGCGGCGAGGCCATCAGGTACACGGACTCGATCTGCGGATCCTGGCGGCGGTTGAGCTGGTTCATCTCGAGCTCGTACTCGAAGTCCGAGATCGCGCGCAGTCCCTTGATGATCGTCATCGCCCCGCGCTCGCGCGCGAAGTCGACCAGCAGGCTGCTGAACGGCTCCACGGAGATGTTCGGAAGCTCTCGGGTCGCGTTGTGCAGAAAGCTCATCCGCTCCTCGGTCGTGAACACCGTCTTGCCCTTGCGCCACGGCAGGTTCACGACACCAACGACGACCGTGTCGTACATCGCCGAGGCGCGCCCGATG
>DATBYJ010000111.1:0-8373 GCA_036513795.1 Solirubrobacteraceae bacterium
AGACTCGCACCGTGCCAGACGTTGTGGAGAGCGGCAGCGGCCCGCCGGCACGGGTGCTGCGCGCATGGACGCCGCTCTCACGTGCCCTCGCGGTGACGGGTGACCGTTGGACGCTGAGCATCGCAGTGGCGCTGGCCCCGGGCAGGATGCGCCTCACGCACCTCCACACGTGCCTGCCAGGCATCAGCACGGGCGTGCTCGAGCGCGGCTTGCAGCAGATGGAGGCGGTGGGCCTCATTACACGCACTCGCTTCAAAGAGATGCCACCGCGGGTGGAACTGGAGCTTACGGACGCGGGGCGGCAGCTGTTGCCGGTGGCGGCGGCGCTCGCCCGCTGGGGCATGCGCCACGTGTGGTCGGCGCCACAAGAGCACGAGCGGGCAGATCTGGACGTCCTGCTGCGCCTTTTGCCAGCGCTGGTTGAGACAACGAGTCTGCCCGACGGCAACATTCAGGCTCTAGTCACGAACGCCGACCTGCCCATCCACTACTGCTACCGGGTCGAGGGTGGCCATCTGCGCATCGATCCAGGCCCCGATGAGCCGCGAGACCACGTATCCGCAGAGATTCGCGGCGACCCCGACGCGTGGATCGCTGCGCTTGGACCGGAAGGCGATTACAGCCAGCTGCAACTCAGCGGCGATAAGCCTCTCGCCAGAGCCATCCTCGCCGGCCTGCCCCAGCCCGTCGACCGCGGTTTGTCACAATGAGCTAGGTGACCAACGAGGACGAGATTCGCAAGGCCCTGGAGATCGTGATCGACCCGGAGCTGCACCGCTCGATCGTGGAGCTCGACATGGTGCGCTCGATCGACATCGGCGCCAACGGCGTGGTGGACGTGACGGTGTCGCTGACGACCCCCGGCTGCCCGATCAAGGGCCACTTCCAGACGTCCGTCGCACAGGCGGTATCGGCGCTGGAGGGCGTGACGCACGTGAACGTGTACTTCGACGTTCTCACGGACACACAGAAGCAAGCGCTCCAGCAGAAGCTCGGCCGCGGCTCACTGCCCGCGGGGGCGCTCGCGCAGGTCTCCAACGTCCTGTGCATCGGCTCGGGCAAGGGCGGCGTGGGCAAGTCCACGCTCACGGCCAACCTTGCGGCGGCGCTCACCGCAGAGGGCAAGCGCGTAGGCGTGCTGGACGCGGACGTGTGGGGCTACTCGATCCCGCGTATGTATGGCTTGGGAGCCACCCGTCCGCCGGTTTCCGCGGAGCGCAAGATCATCCCGCTGGAATCTCATGGCGTGAAGGTCATGTCGATTGGCTTCTTCGTGGAGGAGGACGCGGCGGTGGTGTGGCGGGGTCCGATGCTGCACAAGGCGCTGACCCAGTTCCTCAACGACGTCGACTGGGGCGTGCTGGACTACCTGCTCGTGGATCTGCCCCCGGGCACAGGCGACGTGTCGATGACGCTCGCGCAACTGCTGCCGCAAGCGCAGTTTGTGATCGTCACGACGCCACAGGCGACCGCCCAGAAAGTGGCGAGGCGCTCGGCGCACATGGCGCACAAGGTCGACCTGGAGATCGGCGGCGTGATCGAGAACATGTCGAGCTTCACCACCCCCTCGGGCGAGCGCTTCACGATCTTCGGCGAGGGCGGCGGTCAGGAGCTGGCGGACGAGCTGGACGTGCCGCTGCTGGGCAAGGTACCGCTGACGATGCCGTTGCGCGCACAGGCAGATGATGGCGTGCCGCTGGTAATCGAGGACCCCGACGATCCCGCTTCGCAAGCCATCCGCCAGGTCGCTCGCGGCCTGATCGCAATGGCCCCCTATGAGCTACCGGTGCTGCCGCTCGTGGAGGTGGCGTCCGTCGCCCCTGCTCCCGCGGAGAGCCAGAAGCCCGTGGGCATGTCGCTGCCGATGGCCTGAGCCAAACCCGCCGGCAATAGCCTCGCGAGTCGGAAACGATTCGGCCAATCGCTCGCAACGGCGACATCCCATTTGTAGGTTGGTTCCCGTCGCTCCTCCAGCCATCCAAGGGAGTCTCCCGCCGCCATGCCACGCAAGCTTTGCCTCGTCTCGATCGTAATAGTCATCGCCACCGCGCTCGCCGGCTGCGGTGGCTCGAGCAATGGCTCGAGCAGTGCCTCGCCCCCAACCGGTAGACAGAAGCTGGTCGCCCAAGCGGACCCGCTCTGCAAGTTGATCACGGCACAGCGCGCGGCAGCGAATGCCGAGGTGAGCAAGGCGCGCGCCTCGACCGCAAAAACCTTGGCGGCGCTCGCTCGATTCGCACCGGCCGTCGGCGAGGTAGAGCATCACGTGATCGTCCGACTGCATACGCTGAAGGCGCCGGCCTCCCTAGCCTCCGACTGGCAGACGCTGCTCGCGGGGATGGAACAACTCGCCCGCGATGCCACCCAGATCGGCGAACACGCGAAAGCCCACGACTACAAAGCGATCGTCACGCTCACCAGTAGCGGTCGCAAAGTACGCAAACAGCTCACTTCGATAGCCACCCGCGACGGCTTCACCTACTGCGGTCGCACCAGCTGACTCGGCCTCGCCAGCCGCGTCGCTAACGTGTCTGGCGCAAACGTCGCCGCGATCGCATAGCGGTGCAAGCGCTTGACAAGGGCGCCGCACCTGAGAGGATCGTCTTTCGCATGCCGCTACAGGACACACAAGAGGAGCAGGACGACGCCACCGCGGCGGGCACGCCCGACGATGCGATCGATAGCGCGGTTGAATTCGACGCACGCCGCGCCAAGCTGGAGCGGCTGCGCGCGGAGGGCATCGACCCGTACCCGCCGGTAACACTGTGGGATACGCGCACGCGTATCGCGGATGTGCTCGCGGCTCACAACCCCGATGGGCTCGAGGAGGGCAGTCACCCGGAGCTCCGCTACCAGGTAGCCGGCCGCGTGATCTCCCGCCGCGAGCATCCGGGCACGTCGTTCCTGGACCTACGTGACCTGTCGGGCTCAATCCAGATAGTGGTGCGCCTGGATGACCTCGGCGAGGACACCTACAAGCGCATCTTGAGCCTCGACATCGGCGACATCGTTGGCGTGGAGGGCTTCATCTACAAGACCAAGCGCGGTCAGCTGGTGCTGGCGGTGGGTGAGCTGACGCTGCTGACGAAGACGCTGAGGCCACCGCCGGACAAGCATCACGGCCTGGCGGACACTGGCACGCGCTACCGCTACCGAGAGTTGGACCTGCTGGCGAACGAGGACACGCGCGACCTGTTCATCAAACGCCACAAGATCGTGTTCGAGATCCGCAAGTGGCTAAACGAGCGCAACTTCATCGAGGTGGAAACTCCGGCGCTGCAGTCGCTGGCGGGCGGCGCGGGCTCGCGCCCATTCAAGACCCACCACAACGCGCTTGACCGCGAGCTGTATCTGCGGATCTCGGTGGAGCTGTTCCTCAACCGCTGCATCGTTGGCGGCATGGAGAACGTGTACGACATGGGCAAGGTGTTCCGTAACGAGGGCATCTCCCCTAAGCACTCGCCGGAGTTCACGATCATCGAGTTCATGTGTGCGTACTCGGATTACAACGACGTGGCCACGGTGACTGAAGAAATGTTCCGCGATGTCGCGCAGGCGGCGATTGGAAGAACGACGATCAAAAGGAATGGAGAGGAGATCGATCTGGCCAAGCCGTGGCGGCGAGTGACGATGCGCGAGCTGATCCTCGAGCGCTTTGGGGTCGATTTCATGCAGTCCACGCGCGAGCAGCTGGCAGAGCTGCTGGATGAACCGCTCGACCCGGCGGCTACCTGGGCAGACGTGGTGGCAGACATCTACTCGGAGAAAATCGAGTCGACGATCAACCAGCCGACGCACGTGTTCGACTTTCCACTGGAGCCGTTCCCGATCACCAAGCGCCACTCCGTGCACCCCGAGCTAGGCGAGCACTTCGACGCGGTGATCGGCGGCATCGAGCTCGTCTCCGGTGACACGGAGCTGAACGACCCGGTGGATGAGTGGCAGCGCTTCGTCGACCAGCGCAAGCGCCGCGCGGTGGACGACGGCGATGTGCCGCACCCCAACGACGAGGAGTACACGCGCGCGCTTGAGTACGGCTACTCCCCCACCGCGGGCGGTGGCATGGGCGTGGACCGTCTGGTGATGATCCTCACCGAACGCGACACTCTGCGCGAGGTGATTCCGTTCCCCATTGTTAGGGATATCGGATGAAGGCCGCTGCCGCCTCCCCCCCCCATGCCGCATCCCCGCTGCATGTCTTAAGTAGGTCCAGGCCGGCTCCGAAGAGTCCCTCATGACCTCGAAGCTGGACCTCGATCCGGGCGTGGTGGCCGCCTGCCGCGAGGCAGCGACGCAGATCGCCGCGCAGGTAAGCGAGCAGATCGCGGGACGGACGACGGTGTCGGTGGAGCGCAGCGTGACGCGCCTGCTGGGGGTGGATGGCGCGAACGACGTGGAGGCGCCGCTGCCAAACGTGCTCGTCGATCACGTGCAGGAGGGTGGAGGTCTCGGCAGAGGGATCGCGTACTGGCTGGGCAACGCGATGCTGCAGACGGGCCGCTCGCCCCAGCAGATCGCGGAGGCGGTCGACGCGCGCGAGCTCGATCTGTTCGCCCTCGACGCGGCGGAGGAGCCGGCGATCCGCGAGCGCGTGAGCGATGAGTGCTCCGCGCGGGTGCGGGAGATCGTGGCCCGCTTCGACGAGCGCAGGGCGATGCGCGAGCGCCTGGAGGGCAACTCGGCGTCAGCGCCACCAGCCCCGCTGCGCTACGTGCTGACGGCCACGGGCGACGTGTACGAGGACGTGGTGCACGCCAAGGCGGTAGCGGAAGCCGGCGGTGACATCGTGGCGGTGATCCGCTCCACGGCTCAGAGCCTGCTGGACTACGTCCCGTACGGCCCCACCACGGAGGGCTACGGTGGCACGTTTGCCACGCAGGCCAACTTCCGCATCATGCGTGAGGCGATGGACGAGTGGTCGGAGTCCCACGGCCGCTATGTCCGCCTGTCGAGCTTCTGCTCGGGCCTGTGCATGTCGGAGATCGCGGCGATGGGCGCGTGGGAGGGCTTCGACAACATGGTCAACGACGCGCTGTACGGGATCCTGTATCGCGACATCAACGTCGTGCGTGGGCTGATCGACCAGCGCATCTCGCGCATGATCAACGGCTATTTCGGTGTGGTGATCAACACGGGCGAGGACAACTACCTGCGCACGGCAGACGCGGTCGAGGCGGCCCCGTCGGTGACGGCGTCGCAGTTCATCAACCACCAGCTGGCGCGCACCTCGGGTGTACCGGACACGCAGATCGCGCTGGGCGACGCGTTTGAGATCGATGTTCCCGTTACTAATGGCCTGTTGTATGAGTGGGCGCAGGCGCAGTTGACACGCGAGCTGTTCCCGGACTGCCCGATCAAGTACATGCCACCGACGAGGCACATGGACGGCAATCTCTTCCGCACGCACGCGGCGGACGCGCTGTTCAACCTCGTGACGATCGCCACCGGCCAGGGCATCCAGACGATCGGCGTGCCCACGGAGGGCATCTTTACGCCCCATATCCACGATCGCGTGCTGGGCCTGCAGAACGTCAACTACGTGTTCAATGCGGCCAAGGACCTGGGCGATGAGATCGAGTTCAAGCGCGGCGGCATCATCCAGACCCGCGCCCAGGAGGTACTCGCGGGCGCGCACGAGCTGCTCGAGCGGATCGCCCAGACAGGCCTGTTCAAGGCAATCGAGGACGCGACGTTCGGCGACGTGAGCCGCAAGCTCGACGAGGGCCGCGGCATCGCCGGCATCATCGACACGGACGAGACCTACTTCAACCCGCTAGTGGAGTTGATGCACGAGGCCACCTATGCGTGAGGTCGATCTGTCACAGGTAAAGCCCTACGCCGACCACCTGGATGACGGTCTCGTGCAGATGAGCTTCACGCTGCCAGTGCCCTATTCGCTGGCGGCCCGCCGTGCGGCGCTGGAGCTGGCCGCGAAAATGGGGTTCTCCGAGCCAGAGGTGGTCCACTACGAGCAGCTGACGGACGGCTACACGTATCTCGTGATGTTCGGCAAGTGCACGCAGACGGTGGACTTCGAGGCGCTGCAGGGCGAGGGCTTTGACATCGAGTACATGAGCGAGGACGAGATCGAAGCGTTCGTGGCTGAGCACCTGGGGCGCAAGATCGTGGTGGTGGGCGCAAGCACAGGCTCGGACACGCACAGCGTGGGGATTGACGCGATGCTCAACCTGAAGGGCTACCACGGCCACCATGGCCTGGAGGGCTACCGCTCGTTCGAG
Source organism: Solirubrobacteraceae bacterium (assembly GCA_036513795.1). Classification (GTDB taxonomy): domain Bacteria; phylum Actinomycetota; class Thermoleophilia; order Solirubrobacterales; family Solirubrobacteraceae; genus Palsa-744. The sequence continues at coordinate 6,240 of DATBYJ010000111.1, forward strand.
ACATACAACCTCGGCAGCCAAGTGCCCAACAGCGTGCTGCTAGCAAAGGCGATGGAGGTGGGCGCGGATGCGGTGCTGGTCTCCCAGACTGTCACCCAGCAGAACCTGCACGTGCACAACTTGACGGAGTTGGTTGAGATGGTCGAGGCGGAGGGCATGCGCAGTCGCATGATCCTCGCGTGCGGCGGCCCCAGGGTGTCGAACGAGCTAGCCAAGGAGCTGGGCTACGACGCGGGCTTCTCCAAAGGCACCGAACCACAGCACCTGGCGACGTTCATCGCACGCGAGCTCGCGGCGCGCGTCTCGGCGCCCAGCTGAGCCGATGACGCTCGGCGAGCTGACAAGCTCCAACCGGCGTGTGGCGCTGGTTGGGCTTGCAAAGAACACGGGTAAGACGGTGGCGCTGGCGGCGCTGCTGCGCGAGCTGAAGGCAGCGGGGCAGCAGGTTGGGGTCACCTCCGTTGGGCGCGACGGCGAGGATCACGACGTGATCGACTCGCGCATCGACAAGCCGCGCGTGAATCTACCCGCCGGCAGCCTCGTCGCCACCACTGACGGGCTACTGCGGGCGAGCGCCGTCCCCCACGAGCTACTCGAGGAGATGGACGTTCGCACGCCCCTCGGCCGTGTGCTAATTGCACGCCTGCTGGGCGATGGCGCGATCGAGGTGGCGGGACCGAGCGCCGCTGCGGACGTGCGCGCGGCGGCCGACGCGATGCTTGTCCATGGCGCCGAGCAGGTGCTGATCGATGGCGCGATCGACCGCCGTGCCGCCTCCTCGCCGGCAATCGTGGACGGCCTCGTGATGTCTACAGGCGCGGTGCTCAGCGAAGACATCGACGAGGTGGTCTTACAGACGAAGGACGCCGTCGAGCTGGTGTGCCTGCCTCGCGTGGACGACGCATCGGAGATCGGCCAACTGCTGCGGGAGCTGTCAGCTCCTGTCGCCGACGACACATCCCTCCTCGGCGCCGCCCCCGGCTCTAATCTCCGCGAGGCATCTGGCAACGGCAGGACGAGCTTCCTCATAGGGGAGGATCTTGAGCCCACCTCGTTGCCACCGCGCTTCGTGCTCACGAGCGAGGCGGACCAGATCGCGGAGGAGCTCGACGCCAACCCGGATGCCCGTTGGCTACTGGTGGCTGGGGCGCTGCCGGACAGGTTCCTGCGCAGTCTGCTGCATCCCGTTCACCATCGGCGGCGGGAGCTCGTACTGGTGGTGAGCGATCCCACGAGGGTGTTTCTGTGGAAACGGGGCCCGGAGTGGTATCGGCGCCAAGGCGTGCAGCTACAGGCGCTCGAGCGCGTCGAGCTGGAGGCGATCACGGTCAACCCGGTGGCACCTCAGTCACACGGCTTCGACTCCGGGCGGCTGCGGGGCATGCTCGCTGAGGCGATCCCCGAGATACCGATTTTCGACGTGCTGGCCGAGGACTACCCCAGCGTGCATCAAGCGGCGTCGGCCGTCTGAGCCGCACTGCCGCCGAGCCCCAGCCCACCGGCCAGACGAGCAGCCCAACCAGCGAACCAACCGGTCAGCTGTCCCGGCTATGACGTGAGAGACAGAGTCGCGAGTCTCACGGTTTGTCTCCATCTCGGGCGAGGAACTTGTGACGTTGCTCCGATCCCGGAACATCGACCTGTGCAGGGCCAAGCGAGGCCTGTGCCCGCACAGCACAGCAGTCGCCTTCGCGGCTCTCTGTGCTCATGCTTGACGGTCGTCTGGAGCATCGAGATAGTGGCCGCTGTCCAGCAAGAGAGGACCGCAGCTTGCGGGTAGATCCGCCGGCCCGGTAACGAGATCGCGTGGGTTCATCCGATGAGCACAATCACCGAGAGCATTGATGTCGGCGACGAGCAAGACAGCGCTCCGCTGTTGCTTTCGGTCGTTATCCCCTGTCTGAACGAGGCGGAGAACATCGTGCTGTGCGTCGAATTAGCGCTCGCAGCGATCGCGCGAGCGGGAATCGCGGGGGAGGTGGTAGTCGCGGACAACGGCTCGGAAGACGGCAGCGCGGAGCTCGCGGAGCGGGCCGGGGCCCACGTGGTGCGCCAGCCCGTGCGCGGCTACGGCAGCGCCTACCTGGCGGGCTTCGCCGCCGCGCGCGGCACCTACATCGTGATGGCCGACGCC
>DATBYJ010000112.1:0-9379 GCA_036513795.1 Solirubrobacteraceae bacterium
CGAGGCGGAGGAGTTTGGCTTGAAGGTCAGCGGCGTGGAGGTCGACTACGTCGCCGTACAGGCGCGCCGGGCGAAAGTCGTCTCCACGTTGACCTCGGGCGTGGGTGGGCTGTTCAAGAAAGACGGCATCGACGTGATCGAGGGCAACGGCAAGCTGACCGCTGATACCCCACAAGGGGGCACAGGCGGCGACGTACTCGTGGATGTGTTCGACTCAGAGCCGCTCACGATCGCCGCCGGCAGCGTGATCCTCGCGACTGGTTCCACGCCGCGGCCGATTCCCGGCGTGCAGTTCGGCGGGCGCGTTATCGGCACGGAGGAGGCGTGGGCGCTGCCGGAGGTACCCGCGCGGCTGGCGGTCGTCGGCGCAGGCGCCTCAGGTGCTGAGATCGCCTCCGCATACGCCCGCCTGGGCAGCGAGGTGCTGCTGCTGGAGGCGCTCGATCGGCTGCTCCCCACCGAGGACGCGGACATCTCGCGGCTGGTCGAGCGTGGGCTCAAGCGCCAGGGCATCGCCGTGCACACGAGCACCCCCGTGGCCGACGTCAAGGGCGGCGAGTCAAGCGTGAGCTTCTCCTACGGCAGCGAGTCCACAGAGGTCGACTACCTGGTGATCTGCGCCGGGCGCGGCGCAGACGTCGAGGGACTGGGCCTCGCCGAGGCGGGCGTCGAGCTAAGCGAGCGTGGCCTCATCCAAGTTGACGGCGCCCTGCGCACCTCGCGCGCGGGCGTTTATGCGATCGGCGATTTGGTCCCCGGTCCAGCACTCGCGCACAAGGCATCTGATGAGGGCGTAATCGCAGCGGAAACCATCGCTGGACGTCCTACCCATCCGATCGTCTATCAAGACATCCCGCGCGCGACGTTCTGCACGCCGAACGTCGGCTCGTTCGGGCTGACGGAGGCGCAGGCGCGCGAGCAAGGCTACGACGTGGTCGTGGGCAAGGTTCCCTACGGCGCGGTCGGCGGCGGCACCGTGTACGGCGATCGCACCGGCTTGGTGAAGGTCGTGGGCGAGAGCAAGTACGGCGAGCTGCTCGGCGGCCATATCGTCGGCGCGCGCGCCACCGAGCTGATCCAGGAGCTCGTAAACGTGCGGGCACTGGAGGGCGGCTTCCCGGAGCTCGCGCGCATCATCCACGGGCACCCCACGCTGTCGGAGGCCGTGATGGAAGCTGGACGCGCCGCCGACGGATGGCTGATCCACGGCTAACCTCGGAAAGGTGCCCCCGCCGGCCGCCTTCTACTTCGACCTCGCCAGCCCGCTGGCGTATCTCGCCGCGGAGCGTGTGCTGCATGCTCTCGGCGGTCCCGCCGAATGGCGGCCCGTGCGTCTCGCCTCCGAGCGGCAGAGCGTTGCCCGCGAGGAGATCGAGCGGCGCGCCCAGGAGCTCGGCCTGCAGCCGCTTCGCTGGCCGGAGCCGTTCCCGTTCGACAGCTCACTGGCGATGCGGGTGGCCACATACGCGGCATCAATCGGCCGCGTTGTGCCGTTCGCGCAGGCGGCGTTCCGCCAGGCGTTTGCCGGCGGGCACTCGCTGGAAGACCCCGACTTCGTGTTGATCGCGGCGGCGGCGTGCGAGATGCATCCCACTGCGGTGCTGCGCGGCGCGGAGATGCGCTCGACCGCCGAGCGCCTCGAGGCGACGACCGCGGCGGCGGTGACAGCGGGCGTCAGCGACGTGCCCGCGATGCTCGTCGGCACGCACGTGTTCGAGGGCGAGGATGCGCTCGAGCGCGCCGCCGAGCGCATGCGTATCGAAGCGATCGATCTCGCACCCAGTGACGCGAGATATGAGCTGCGGGTGCAGCAGATGGGATCGTCCTCAGCATGAAGGCCGGCCACGGCTACAGGTTGATCGTCACCCGCGGCGGGCTCACGCCGGCGCCACTGGCCGACCCAGCACGCGTTGACCACGTGGAGGTTGTGGAGGTGAACAGCGGCGAAGTGGTGCTGTTCTGGGACTGCCCTCCGCGTGAGGCGTCGAAGCTCTCGCGTTCGCTGCGCGAAGACCTGACCAGGCTGGAGGAAGAGGAGTTCATGCAGCGCTGGAGTACGGTGACGCATTGATGCCTAGCGTCCCGGAGCTGAGCCTTCCCGAGCGGGCGAGCGCGCGCGAGTGGCTCGAGACGATGACGCTCATCAGGCGCTTTGAGGAACGGGCCGGGGAGATGTATGCGCGGGCAAAGATCGGTGGCTTCCTGCACCTGTCGATCGGCGAGGAGGCAACCATCGTGGGCAGCGCCCGGGCGCTGCACGACAGCGACTACCTGATCTCCACCTACCGTTCGCATGGGCACGCGCTGGTGCGCGGCACACCGCCGGAGAACGTGATGGCGGAGCTGTTCGGCCGCGCCGACGGCTGCTCGGGCGGTCGCGGTGGTTCGATGCACATGTTCGACCTGGCGCGGCGCTTCATGGGTGGTTACGGGATCGTCGGCGGCAACCTGCCGATCGCCGCTGGCATCGCGCTGGCGAGCGACTACAAGGGCACCGACGAGGTGACGCTGTGCGTGTTCGGCGACGGCGCCTCCAACCAGGGCACGTTTGGCGAGACGCTCAACATCGCCGCGCTGTGGCGCCTACCGGTGGTGTTCATGGTCACCAACAACCAGTTCGGCATGGGCACCGCGCTGGGCCGCCATTCGGCTGTGACCGACCTGCAGCGCAAGGGCGAGAGCCTTGGTGTGCCGGGTATGCGCTGCGACGGCATGGACGTGCTGGACACCTACGCGATCGTGTCGGAGGCGGTGCAGCGGGTGCGTGAGGAACGCCGGCCGGTGCTGGTGGAGGCGGTCACCTACCGCTTCCGCGGGCATTCGATGGCCGACCCGGAGCAGTACCGCACGAAGGAGGAGGTCGCGCATTGGCGTGAGCGTGACCCCATTCCTGCGTTCGCCGCGCGGCTCGAACGCGACGGCGTGATCGATGGCTCGGAGTACGAGCGGATCGACACGGAGGCGATCGCGCGAGTGGACGCAGCTGTGGAGTTCGCCGACGCCTCTCCATATCCCGCAGCGGAGACGTTGTATGACGACGTGTATGTGCTCCCGCGCTCGGGGACGGGGGAGCTGGATGTGCGCGGTTGGTATTCGATGCAGACCACCGACCCCAACGCGGTCGTTCACCCACCGGGCGCGGCCTCCACAGCGGCGGCGCCTGCGGCCAACGACGAGATCCCCCAGCAACTGACGAACGCTCTGGCCGCTGGCGAGGACGGACGCGAGAGCGCCGCCGCGGTCAACCCCGAGTCGGGCGGCACCTCGGGAGCAGGCGCGTAATGGCGGACATGCGCTACCGCGAGGCGCTGAACGCGGCGCTGCGCGAGGAGCTGGCGCGCGACGAGCGGGTGATCTTGATGGGCGAGGACATCGGTGTGTTTGGCGGCGCGTTCAAGGTCACCGACGGCCTGCTGGCGGAGTTTGGCGAGCGACGCGTGCGCGACACGCCGATCTCTGAGAACACGATCGTGGGCGTTGGCGTGGGCGCGGCGATGACGGGCCTCAGACCGGTGGTCGAGCTGATGACGATCAACTTTGCACTGCTGGCGTTCGACCAGATCGTCAACCATGCGGCCCACATCCACTACATGTTCGGCGGCCAGGCACGGGTGCCGCTGGTCGTGCGGATGCCCCAGGGCGCGGGCCACCAGCTGGGACCCACGCACTCGCACTGCTTTGAGTCGCTGTTCCTGCACGTCCCTGGCCTACTGGTTGCCGCGCCCGCCACCGCGGCGGACGCCAAGGGCCTGCTCAAGAGCGCGATCCGCGACGAGAACCCGGTGATCTTCATCGAGCACGAGTCGCTGTATGGGGTCCGTGGCGAGGTACCGGACGACGAGGAGCACCTGGTGAACTTCGGGCAGGCACGGGTGGTGTGCGAGGGCTCAGACATCACCGTCGTTGCCGTCTCGCGGATGGCGCTCACAGCAGAGCGGGCGGCCGCGACGCTCGCCGCCGAGCACGGCGTGCAAGCCGAGGTGATCGACCCGCGTACGCTGCGCCCGCTTGACCTCGACACGATCCTCGCGTCGGTGGCGAAGACGAACCACTGTGTGATCGTGGAGGAGGGCTGGCCCCACGGCGGCGTCGGCGCAAACCTGTCAGCGCTGATCTCAGAACAGGCGTTTGACGATCTCGACGCGCCCGTCCAGCGCGTGACTGGAGCGGACGTGCCGATGCCGTACTCGAAGCCCTTGGAGGACATCGCCTACCCGCACGAGCCACAGGTCGTTGCAGCAGTGCTGGCGACGCTCAACCGCACCGTCGCGGGACGCGCGTGATGGCCGAGATCATGATGCCCCGGCTGTCGGACACGATGGAAGAGGGCATCATCCTGCGCTGGTTGAAGGGGAACGGCGAAGAGGTGGCACGCGGCGAGGAGCTGGTGGAGATCGAGACCGACAAGGCCACCATGACGTATGAGTCAGACCAGGCTGGCGTGCTGGAGATCGTTGCCGAGACAGGCAGCACATTGCCGGTGGGCGCGCTGATCGCCCGCGTGGGTACAGGCTCAGTGGGTACCGCACCAGCCGCCAGTGAAGGCACCAACGCTGCGGATATAGCGACCGCCGATAGTGATGAGGGGCCGGCCTCTGGGGGGCCGGCGATGGGGCAACCGGAGCCCACTCCTACAGCGCTCGGTGATGCCTCGGCGGCGGCGGTGTCTGCAGAGCCTTCGCACGGGGCGCAGGCTCCATCCTCAGAGGGCGAGCGCGTAAAGGCCTCACCGTTGGCCAGGCGGATCGCCGACGAGAGCGGCGTTGACCTGCACACGCTCACCGGCAGTGGACCGGGCGGGAGGATCGTGAAGGCAGACGTGCTGGCGTCCACCACCGTCGCGGTCACGGGCATCGAGGGGGTGGCAACTGCCAAGGGCAAAACGACCACCGTCGATCTGTCGCGCACGCAGCAGACGATCGCGCGGCGGATGGCCGAGTCGAAGGCGACGATTCCAGACTTCACCCTGCAGATCGACGTGGATATGGAGGAGTGCGTCGAGCTGCGGGCACAGCTCAAGCAGATCTCCCAGCACGAGCGCGAGCCGGATTCGCCAGGAGCGCGCGAACAGCTGAAGGCGCCGACATACAACGACATGGTTGTAAAGGCCTCAGCACTGGCGCTACGTGAGCATCCGACGGCCAACGGCAGCTACCGCGATGGGCGCCTGCAGTTGTACTCACGGGTGAACGTGGGCGTGGCAGTGGCCGCCGAAAACGCATTGGTGGTGCCGACTGTGTTCGACGCCGATTCCAAGTCGCTGGGGGAGATCGCCCGCGAGACACACACGCTGGCCGAGCGAGTGCGCAGCGCAACAATCACACCGCCGGAGCTCGGCGGGGGGACGTTCACCGTGTCAAATCTCGGCATGTACGGGGTGAAGAGTTTCACCGCGATCATCAACCCGCCACAGGCGGGCATCCTGTCCGTGGGGACGTTGGCGCCGCGGGCGGTCGTTCACGAGGGCGAGCTCGCCCCACGTCACACGATGACGCTGACGCTCGCGTGCGATCACCGCATCCTCTATGGCGCCGAAGCTGCACAGTTCCTCGCGCGCATCCGCGAGCTGCTGCAAGCACCGGCGGCACTGACGCTGTGAGCGTCCTACCGTTGGCGCTGTTCAAGGACTGCCGGCTCAGGGGTTGAGCGGATTCACCCAGCGCAGTCCGGGAAAGCGCGAGAAGTCGTTGTCGCTGGAATAGAGGGTCGCGCCGTGCTCGACCGCCAGCGCCGCAAGGTGGGCGTCGGTCGTGAGGTTGCCGGCCGTACCCACGCGGGTGAATAGATCGCGCAGCACGGCCGCGTGGCGGTCGGTGGGATGCACAATTGTGACGCACGGCTGCGCAAGCCACCCATCGACGACTTCGAGCGCTCGCTCAACTCGCATCGGAATGTCGTACAGCGCCGGATTGGTGCCGATGCGAATGAATCCGAGCACCGCCACCCATGCAAACGCAACAGTCTCGGTGCCCGACAGCGTCTCCTCCATCCATTGGAGTGCTGCATCGTGGAGTTCCGCGTCCTCGTCCGCCGCATACAGCAGCAGGTTGGTGTCCGGCAACCTCACTTGCGCAGTTCGCGTTTGCGGATGAACTCCTCGTCTTCCAGTTCGCCGGCCAGACGCAGCGCCTTGTCGAGGTTGACGCCAGGGCGCACACCCATGCGCTGCGTGGGCATGCGATATCGGCGGGGCGCGGTGGCGACATTGCCCAGACCAGCCCGCACGGCCTCGTTGATAGCCACCTTGAACGACACGCCGCGCTCGCGCATGACAGCCCGCAGCCTCGCCTCCACGTCGGGGTCGAGCGTCACCGTCGTCCTCACATCGAGCATCATAGCATCGCCTCTCTTGCTGTCATGATGCCTCAGTCGCGGGTCGCTAGGCTGATGAGTATCGGATGATCGGAGCACGTACACGTATGGATGAGCTGTGGACCTGCCACCTGGGCCTCGTCCCCTACTCCGACGGAGTCCGCATCCAGGAAACGCTGCGGGAACGCCGCCAGGCAGGCGCGCTGCCCGACACGCTGCTACTGCTAGAGCACCCGCCCGTCTACACGCGCGGTCGCCGCTCCGGCGCCGAGGATCTGCCGTTCGGGGAGGATTTCTACCGCGCCAAGGGCATTGACGTGGTCAGCACCGATCGCGGCGGACGGCTCACCTACCACGGTCCCGGCCAGCTCGTTGGCTATCCGATCATGCGCATCCACGATGTCCACAAATATCTGCGAACAATGGAAGAGGCCATCATCCACGCGCTCGCCGACGCCGGTGTGACCGCACGCTCCCGCCACGAGGAGGGCATCGACTACACCGGCGTATGGGTGCAAGACCGCAAGATCGCCTCGATCGGCGTGCACGTCTCCCGCGGCGTCACTACGCACGGCTTCGCCGTCAACGTCGAGAACGACCTCGACCCGTTCTCCTGCGTCGTCGCCTGCGGGCTACCCGACGTCACCATGACCTCGCTCGCGCAAGAGGCTGCCGGGGAGTGCGAGACGCTCAGCTGCTTCAGACGTCGCGTCGCCTACGCGTTCTCTGAGGCGCACGGCAGACGCCAACGCCTGGTCTCGCCCCAGCGACTGGGCATCGACACTGCGAACCCCTCCAGACTCGCGGAGCGAGTCCCCATCAACACCACTCAACTCGCACCCGACGCCCCCCGTGCGTCGCTCGAGCCGATCCCCGCATGAGCGCAACTAGATCCCGATCCAACCCAGGCGGCATGGACGTGCTCGACGTACTCGGGCCCGACGTGCGGCCGCTGCGCGAGCGCAAGCCGCCGTGGTTCAAGGTGCCGCCCCCCGGCGGGCAGCGCTACCGCGAGCTCACGCAGCTGATTCGCGATGAGAACCTGCACACCGTCTGCCAGGAGGCCGCCTGCCCGAACGTCGGCGAGTGCTGGGAGCGAGGCACCGCCACGTTCATGATCCTCGGCGACACCTGCACGCGCCGCTGTGGCTTCTGCAACGTCAAGACCGGCAAGCCCACCTGGAACGACCCGCTCGAGCCCGCCCGCGTCGCGCGCTCGATCGCGCGCATGGGACTGCGCCACGCCGTCGTCACCTCGGTCGACCGCGACGACCTCCCCGACAAGGGCGCCTCCGCCTTCGTCGGCGTCATCCGCCAGGTCCGCCGCCAAGCACCCGGCTGCCAGATCGAGGTGCTCACCCCCGACTTCCAAGGCCAAGAGATGCCGCTCGCCAAGGTCATCGCCGAGCGCCCCGACGTGTTCAACCACAACGTCGAGGTCGTACCCCGCCTCTACCCCATCGCCCGCCGCGGCTCCCAGTTCGCGCGCTCCTGCCGCGTGCTGCGCCTCGCTCATGAGCTGGGCGAAGGTGAGGTCGTGACCAAGTCTGGGCTGATGGTGGGGCTCGGCGAGACGCACGAGGAGATGGTCGATACGTTCGGCGCACTACGCGAGCACGGCGTGCAGGTGCTCACCGTCGGTCAGTACCTGCGCCCCTCCGAGCGCCACCTGCCCGTAGTTCGCTACTGGCATCCCGATGAGTTCGCCGCGCTCGAGGCTGCCGCCTACGAGCTCGGCTTCGACCACGTCGCCGCTGGGCCGCTCGTGCGCTCCTCCTACCACGCCGACCAGCACGTGCCACAGGTAAAGCCCGGCGTCGGCCCGTTGGCGGCAAGCGAGAAGGTCGCGTAGACGTGCGCCAGCGGAGCGTGTAGAAGCGCTCAGCCCTGCTCGGGCAGCTCGACGGTCGCGAGCCTTTCGATCTCAGCGATTGCGAGGACGTCGGGGTCTGCCGTTGCGATTCGATCGCCGGCCTTGGCCGAGGCAAGCAGCACCGCATCAGCGAGGGAGATGGGCCTGCGCGTGCGGTGGTAGTGACTCGCTCGCATTTCCGCCGCGCTGCGTGCGAGTCGGATGTCCAGAGGGATGGCGGTCAATGGCCCTTGCAAAAGTGGGTCGAGCAACTCCATCGAGCGTTCGATCTCCAGGCCATAGACCCGCTGCGACACGTCCAGCGTCTCGGCCAGGTTCGTGCTCGTCACCGCCCCGTCACCTTCCCGCAACAGCGCCCGCACCGCGGGCGCCGCGGGCCCGCCGACGAGAAAAGCGATTAGTGCGTACGCGTCAAGCAGCGTCACGGCCGCGAGCGTCTGGCTTCCGCCGCAAGCTCGTCTTCTCGCGCGATCCGCCGCAGGCGCCTCAGATCGATCCCGCCGAACTCATCCGCGAGTGCGCCCTCGGCCGCCGCGATTGGGTCGTCGGGCGTCGGCTGCAGCACAACTCGATCACCCAGATCCTCCAACGCCACCGTTGACGTGCCCCAGCGATGCCTGATCGGCGCCGGGATCGAGATCTGCCCACCCTTCGAAATTCTCATGCGGACCTTCATGCTCATGAAGCCTATCATGAGAGACGGCGGACTTGGCCGATAAGCTCGCCCGATCTTCCCCATCAAAGACAACATTCCGCTCGCGCGGTTTCCGATCATCACCGTCGTGCGCATCAAAGCCGCCGCTGCCTGTGTACTAGTGCCCGTGACCCTCTCCCCCAGCACCCCGCTATGACGCGCCTGGCAGTGCTCGTCCTCGCACTCCTGTTCATCGGCGGCTTCGCGTTCCTAACGGTCAGCGTCATCGTCAAGGAAGGGGGCATCACCTTCGCCAGCGGGCTGTCGGTCCTCATCGTCCTGTTCCTCGCCGTTGGCATCGTCGGCGCGCTGCGCAATCCTCCCCGGCAATGAGCAGTTCGCCGTTCCTCACCCCCGGCCACAGCCGCAACCGGCGCGCGCTCGCCGCCCGGCGACGCCGCCGCAGGCGTCTCGCGGCGCTCGCCGTCGTCGTTCTCGCGGCGCTCGCCATACTCGTCAGCGAGACCGGGCTAGCCAGCAGCTCAGGCGAACGCGGCCAC
>DATBYJ010000113.1:0-3023 GCA_036513795.1 Solirubrobacteraceae bacterium
CCGGTCGCACTATGAAGAGGTCAATGTCGCTGTGTGTGTCTCCGTCGCCCCGTGCGGTCGAGCCGAATAGCGAGACGTGGACAGGTGCGATCTGCCATGTCTTGAGCTCGCGTTCTATGCGATTGAAGAGGGCCCCGCGGAGGCCGGCGAGGGCGAGGACCGCTGGTGCTGCCAGATGCTCGCGATTGAGTGCGAACAGGAAAGCCCTATTGAGTTCCACCCGGGTGACGAGGCCGTGCTCTGTAAGCCTGTGGAGTACGTCGAGGACCTCTCCGTCGAGTTTTGGACAGACGGCTGTATATGGGCGCGCGACATCCATACGAACACTATTCCGTCCATTTGGACGGTTTTCCGTCCGGGCGAGCCTACAGCGGGATGTTGCCGTGCTTACGCTTGGGTCCAGGCTCGCGCTTGGTCTGCAGCGTCCTCAGCGCTGTGATCAGCCGCGGGCGCGTCTCGTGCGGCACAATCACATCATCGATATAGCCGCGCTCGGCTGCCGTATAGGGGTTGGCGAAACGCGCCTTGTAGTCGTCCATCAGCTTCTTACGCCGCTCGTCAGGCGTCGGGCTCGCGGCGATGTCACGCCGGTAGATGATGTTGACCGCTCCCTCCGGTCCCATCACCGCCACCTCTGAGGTGGGCCAGGCGAAGTTGAAGTCCGCGCCCAGGTGCTTAGACGACATCACGTCATAAGCGCCGCCGTATGCCTTGCGGGTGATGATCGTCACCTTCGGAACTGTTGCCTCCGCGAACGCATACAGCAGCTTGGCGCCGTGACGGATGATGCCGCCCCACTCCTGCGCCGTTCCCGGCAGGAAGCCAGGCACGTCGCAGAAGGTCAGCAACGGGATGTTGAACGCGTCGCACGTGCGTACGAACCGCGCGGCCTTCTCTGAGGCGGCGATGTCGAGCACGCCAGCTAGCTGCGCCGGCTGGTTACCGACGATTCCCACCGTATAGCCGTCCAGCCGAGAGAAGCCACAGATGATGTTCTTCGCGTAATGCTCGTGCACCTCGAAGAACTCCTCGTCGTCGACGATCCGCTTGACCACATCGCGCATGTCGTAAGGCTTATTGGGGTTGTCCGGCACTACCTGGTCGAGCTCCGGGTCCATCCGCTCGGGGTCGTCCGTGGGCTCCACCCGAGGGGTGCTCTGCAGGTTGTTCTGCGGCAGGAAGCTCAGCAGGTAGCGGCAGTCCTCCAGGCACGCATCCTCGTCCTCTGACGCGAACTGCGCAACGCCAGACTTGCTGTTGTGCGTCATCGCGCCACCCAACTCCTCGAACTCAACTTCCTCGCCGGTGACCGTCTTGATCACGTCGGGGCCGGTGATGAACATGTGTGAGGTCTCCTTCACCATGAAGATGAAGTCGGTGATCGCGGGCGAGTACACGGCGCCGCCTGCGCACGGCCCCATCACCAAGCTGATCTGTGGGATCACGCCAGAGCAACGCACGTTACGCAGGAACACATCACCGTAGGAGCCCAGCGACACAACGCCCTCCTGGATGCGTGCCCCCCCAGAGTCGTTGATGCCGATCACCGGGCAGCCGATCTTCGCGGCCAGATCCATCACCTTGCACATCTTCTCGCCCATCACCTCACCCAGCGAGCCGCCGAATACGGTGAAGTCCTGGCTGAAGACGCACACCGTGCGCCCGTCGATCGTGCCGTGGCCCGTCACCACAGCATCGCCCCACGGCCGGTTCTTCTGCATGTCGAAGTCGTACGTGCGGTGGCGCACGAACGTGTCCAGCTCCTGGAAAGAGCCCTCATCGAGCAGCTTTTCTACGCGCTCGCGCGCCGTGTACTTGCCGCGTGCGTGCTGCTTCTCCTCAGCCTCTGGCGAGGAGTGGATCGCCGCCTCACGCAACTCCTGCAGCTGCTCGAGCTTCTCCTCGTAGGTCTCCGGCGCCTTCTGGCGCGGCGGTTTGCGGTGGCCGCTGCGTGAGGTCGCCAGCAGCGCCGCGTCTGCCTGTCGGTTGTGGGGGGTGCTTGCCATTGGGTGGCGAATCCTATCCGCGCTCGCCAGATCTCAGGCGCCACGCTCAGGCGGCAGACCACGTTTCGGCTCGTGCTACGGTCAAAACCCATGGCTTCGACCGAGCTGCAGCACTGGCCGGCCGCGCAAGTTCTCGACCAGCGCGTGGCCGATGCGCTGGGGCGGCGTATCGATGAGATCGTTGCGCTGTGGGAGCGCCTGGAACCGAATGGTCCGGGGTTTGGGCAGGAGGTGGCAGCCAAGCCAGAGCACGCCCGCAGTCGCTACTACGAGCCGGTTGCGCGCATGCTGGTCGCGGGGCTGGGAGGATCGGCGGACCATCGCGCCACATACATCGATTGCCGGCTGAACTACCTGCCGAAGGCGTTGTCCGGCCATCAGCGCGCCCAGCTGATGAGCAGGGTGCTACAGGCTGAGGGACGTGCGATCGCGGAGCTCCTCGACGGCGAGTGTCCGCGGGAGGTGACCGAAGAGGTGCTCGCGCGGGTGCACGAGCCCCTCACCTGCCCTCCCGAGCCGGGCGACCCACGGCTCCTGCTGATCGGCGATTGCGTCTTCAACGACGTACGGCTATTCCTCTCCGAGCGGGTCTTCGCCGCGACGGGTAGGGGGCCGGACGTCGATCACATCTTCTTCACCGCCGGCCCGCGGCCGCTGGAGCCGGACGAGCTTCGCCGCGTGACCGGCAGCGCCACGCCGACGCTGATCGGGCTGTCGCTGTTCAGCTACAGCGGTGTCCCCGCCTACGGCGGCGTGATCGCCGAAGCCAATCGGCTGCGCGGAGGAGAGCTGCAGGAGCGCGTGCAGACGCTCGCCGCGATGGTGGCATCGAGCATCGAGGCGATTCGCGAGGTCACCGACGCGACCGTGCTCGTACACACCGCCTGCAGCCTTCCCGTGACCCGGCGGCGCGCCAGCTGGCCGTTCCTACCCGCCGAGTCGCGTGGCCGCCGCCGGCTCAACCTGGCGCTAACCGACGCGGTGGCCGAGGTGGTGGCCGCGACCGAGAACACCCTG
>DATBYJ010000114.1:0-5713 GCA_036513795.1 Solirubrobacteraceae bacterium
CGGCGAAGAAGCGGCCTGCCGACTCCCGCAGCCGTAGGCGATCGAGCTCGATGTCCTCGCCCAACTGCGCAATCGCCTGTTCCGCGGTCGTGCGCGTCTGCGCCGGGACGTGGTCCATCAGCGCGTTGGTGTTCCTCGCAATCAGCCGGCTTGCCGCCGCGAAGATGATCACAGCGACGAGGAGCGCCGCTAGGGAGTCTCCGTCGTGTACTCCAGCGCGCACCGCCAGCAAGCCCGCCAGCACCACCAGCGAGCCGCCGATGTCGCTCGCGAAGTGCAGCGCGTTGGCGCGCAGCGCGGCGCTGTCATAACGTCGCGCACCCACAAGCGCCACGCTCATGCGGCTCAGTTCGAGCACGAGCGCCACGGCGACCACCGCAAGCTCATACCAATGGATCGTGGGGGCCTTGGTGGCGCTACCCAGGCGCGTGATCGCCTCCACGCTGACGAGCACACCGCCGCCCAGCAGCAATGCCGCCTCGCCCAGTGCGCCGAGGTTCTCCGCGCGGCGGTGGCCGTATGGGTGGTCAAAGTCGGCCGGCCTACCGCCCAGCCCCACGGCGAACACCGTCAGTGCCGCCGCCACCACATCGCCGCTTGACTCGATGCCGCTGGAGATCAAGCCCAGGCTGCCCGTGGCCAGGCCGACGCCCAGCTTCAAGATCACCAGCAGGCCGGCCACGGCGATCGACACCAGGGTCGCGACTCGCTGCGTGAGCACGTGCTCGCCCTCGCTCCTGTGCGCCATCGTCGGGAGACCGTATCGTGAGCTGATGACCCACGAGCACGCCGGGCACTCTCATGCCGTCGCCCATGATGCCGACACCGGGCGGCTGGCGCTGGCCCTCGGCCTGATCCTCGCGTTCATGGCCGTGGAGATCACGGTCGGCGTGATCGCCCACTCGCTGGCGCTGCTTTCAGACGCTGGGCACATGCTCACCGACGCCGGCGCCATCGGCTTCTCGCTGATCGCCCTGCGCCTGGCGGCCCGTCCGGCGGCCGGTGCGATGACCTTCGGCTTTCGCCGCGTGGAGATCCTCTCCGCGCAAGCCAACGGCGTGACGCTCCTGATCCTGGCCGCGTTCATCGCCTACGAGGCAATCCGGCGTCTGTTCTCCCCACCCCATGTACACGCGCTTGCCGTATTGATCGTCGCTCTCGCGGGCGTGCTGGTCAACCTCGCCGCCGCGTGGAGCCTGTCCAAGGCCAATCGCCGCAGCCTCAACATCGAGGGCAGCTTTCAGCACATCCTCACCGACTTGTACGGGTTCATCGGCACGGCAATCGCCGCCGCAGTGATCCTCGCCAGTGGCTTTCAGCGGGCGGACCCGATCGTCTCGCTGCTGATCGCCGCGCTGATGACGCGCTCGGGCTACGCGCTCGTGAAGGCCTCGGGGCGGATCTTCCTCGAGGCCGCGCCGGAAGGTCTCGACCCACACGCGATCGGTGAGGCGCTCGTCGCCCAAGCAGGTGTGGTCGAGGTGCATGACCTGCACGTGTGGGAAATCTCAAGCGGCTTTCCGGCGCTATCCGCACACGTGCTGGTCGCGGCCGAGTGCGACTGTCACGAGGCTCGCCGACGGATGGCCGAGATGCTGCGCGAGCGCTTCGGTCTGGAGCACGCCACGCTGCAGGTCGATCACAGCGCTGGCGAGCAGCTGCTGGAGATCAGCCCACCTGGCCGCTGGGGCGCACGAGCACCTCGTTGACGCTCACGTTCGGCGGCTGAGCGATTGCGTAGAGCACGGCGTCGGCAATGTCATCGGCCGACAGCGGCGTCACCCCAGCAAAGCGTTTCGCCATCTGTTCGAGCACCTCCTCGCGGTTGTGGCCGGGGAGCTCGGTGGCTACTGCGCCCGGCTCGATCAGCGTCACCCGTACGCCCATCGCCACGCCCTCTTGGCGCAGCGACTCCGAGAAGGCGCCCACGCCGAACTTCGTCAGGTTGTAAACGCCCGAGCCCAGTCGCGCTATGCGTCCGGCGACGGAGCTGACATTGACCACGTGACCAGAGCCCTGCTCGTGCATCAGCGGTAGCGCCGCGTGCGTGCAGTAGAGCACGCCAAACACGTTTGCGTGGATCATCCGCCGCCACTCCTCCGTGGGCGCGTTCTCGATCGGGCCCAGCAGCATCACGCCGGCGTTGTTGACCAGCACGTCCAGTCGCCCGAGCTCGGAATGCGCCCGCTCGATGAACGCGCGCGCTTGCGTCTCCTCTCCCACGTCCGTTGGCACCGCGATCGCACGCCCGCCCTCGGCCGCGATGCGCTGCGCGAGCGCTTCGATCCGCTCGACGCGACGGGCGGCCAGCGCCACTGCTGCCCCCGCGCGTGCGCAGGCCAATGCCGTTGCCTCGCCGATGCCCGACGAAGCGCCTGTAACCGCGATAACCTTTCCTGAGAGGTCGGTGCTCATCTGCCGAGCTTAGCCGGCCGTTCTCACATTCCCCGCGTGGCGACCGATAACGCTCGCAGATCGACGGATCGCTCTTTTTCGCCCGCTAGCGGGTTTTAGATGGCGCGTAGGTGGGCACTTTACTTTCTGATGTGCTGGGAAGGTAAGGGCCTAGGAGGCGTCGAACGACCCACATAAGGGATTAGCCCCACGAGATGGTTGACAACGCAACTATCGTGGCCTATAATTCCGACTCCAAGCATCGGATTAGAAGGACTCCCCATGACAGACACCGCCACAAACTCCACTCTCACCCTCGAGCCAGAGACCGAGGAGCTCGTCGCTGACGCCGAGCCGGTGGCCGCCGCCGCAGCGCGGTTGGACAACCCGATCGAGCGCCTCGACCTGAGTACTCCCGACACGTTCATCCCCGAGTCAGTTGACCAGCTGCTGGCCCACTCGCGGCGCTACCCGCTGCTCACCCCCGCCCAAGAGATCGACCTGGCCAAGCGGATCGAGCGCGGCGACCTGCACGCCAAGGAACTGCTCGTGAACTCCAACCTGCGCCTCGTTGCATCGAACGCCAGGCGCTACCAGAACCAGGGACTGCCGCTTGGCGATCTCGTCCAAGAGGGCATGCTCGGCTTGATCCGCGCGAGCGAGAAGTTCGACTGGCGCAAGGGCTTTCGCTTCTCGACGTACGCCACGCTGTGGATTCGTCAGGCGATTCAGCGGGGTCTCGAGAATTCCGGGCGCACGATCCGCCTGCCCGTCCACGTCGCCCAGCGCTCCCGCAAGGTCGGGCGCGTCGAGCGCGAGCTGTCGGTACGGCTCGGCCGCGAGCCCACGCTCGAGGAGCTGGCCGAGGAGACCGGGCTGCCGATCGACCAGGTTGAAGAGGTTCGCCACCAGCGGGCCGCGCTCGTCAGCCTCGATCAGCAGATCGGCGAAGACGGCGACACCGCCCTGGGCGACCTGCTCCCCTCTGACGCCGAGGTGCCCGAGGAGACCGCCTGGGAAAACGAGCGTGAGCGCATCGTCCACCGCGCAATCGAGCAGCTGCCTGAAACCGAGCGTAAGGTTCTGACGTTGCGCTTCGGCACCGGCCGCGAGGAGCCCCAGACGCTCACCGCGATCGGCAAGCGACTCGGGTTCTCAGCTGAGCGAGCCTCACAGCTCGAGCAGCGTGCGCTGAAGAAGCTCGCAGAGTCGCCAGAGTTGGCCGCCCTGCGCGAGGCTGCCTAGCCACAACTGCTGCCGCACAACCGCTTTCAAAAGCCCTGGGCTGGGATCTCCCCGCCCGGGGCTTTTTGCGTTTCAGGTTGCGCAGCTCCGTTTCAGGTCGCGTCGCTCAGATGCTCGAAACGTTGAGGCCCGTGCCCTGTAGAAGCTCGTTGGCTTGCGAGTTGAGCGTGGTGAACTCGCCCGTGACGATCAGCACGCCAAGGGTGATCATCACGGCGCCGCCGATAGCGATGACCACGGGGAAGTGGCGCTTGACCACGGTGAGCGCGTTGGTCATACGCTCGAACGCGAGCGCGATCAACAGGAACGGGATCGCCAGGCCAGCGGAGTAGAACGCCAACAGCAGTGCACCGTGGGCGGCGGAGCTTGATGCCGCTGCTTGCGTGAGGATCGCCGCAAGGGTGATGCTCGTGCACGGAGTCCAGGCGATCGCAAATGCTGCACCGGCAATCACCGGACCGCCGCGGCCCGCAAGGCGCAGCAGCGTCTCGGAGTGCCACTCGCGATTGAACATGCCGATGAACGGCGTGGCGAGGAACACAACACCCATGACGATGATCACGATGCCGCCGAATTTCTCAAGTTCCGCCTTGTGGGTAACCAGCGTCGAGCCGATCACCGTGGCGCTCATGCCCAGCAGAATGAAGATCGAGGAGAAGCTCGCGATAAACAACAGGCTGGGCACGAGCACGCGGCGCGCGCTCACGCCGCCTTGCAGGTCCGCCGGTGTGACCCCGATAACCGTCGAGAGGTAGCCGGGGACCAGCGGCAGCACGCACGGTGAGAGAAACGACACGAGACCGGCCGCGAGCGCGATCGGGATCCCCACGCCGGTGGCGGTTTCCGAGGAGGCGAGGATCGGCAGCAGATGGCTCATTGCTGGTGCTCGTAGAGAGGATTGCGCATCGCCGCCTGCATCTCGGCGACCTCCCGCTCGAGGTGCTCGACGCGCGTGCGCAGATCCTCGAGCTCGTCGTGCTGTGCGGATGCGGTGGGCGGCGTGGGTGCGGCTCGCTGGTATTCGCTGTGGGGCTCGGTGTCCTGCGTCTGCTCCTGGTCCTCGAGCAGCTGGACGTAGCGCTCCTCCTTATGGCCTGGGCGGCGCTCCAGCCGCGCGACGAGCTCACGGGCGATCAGGCCGTCGAGGGTCTCATGAACACCGGCCAGGTCCGCGAAGAGATGCATCCGCTCGGTGCGTTGCTTGAGCTCGCCGGGCGTTTGCGCGCCCCGCAGCATCAGCACGCTGATCACCGCCTGCTCGGCTGAGCTCAGCGGCAGCGCTTCAGCGAGCAGGTGCCGGTACTTGGCGGTACGACTGCCGGCGCCACTGGCCAGACGGGTGTAGCCGCGACGCTCGAGGCGATGCAGCGCGTCGCGGATCAGCGCCTCGTCGTATTCGACCACCGGATCGCGGTTTGTCGACTGGTTGCAAGCGAGCCGCAGTGCGTTGAGCGACAAGGGGTAGGCGTCGGGTGTGGTGCGCTGCTTCTCGAGCAGGCACCCCAGCACGCGGATCTCCGATGCGGACAGGTTCACGGTCGTTAACCCTACGACTACGACGATAAAGTCAGCGCAGTGAGCGCCCAGCCCTTCAGCCCTGGGCACGGCGGCGGCAATGGTCGCCGCTCGCGCCGGTCAGAGCTTCGTCCCGAGGACATCCCCGACAAACACGTCTCCTTGCGCCGTATCGGGCGGCTGTTCATCCCCTACCGGCTGCGCCTGGGAGGGCTGTTGGGGCTGATCGTGCTCGGCTCGGTTCTCAGCGTCGCCTCGCCGTTTCTGCTGCGGGAAGCGATCAACAAGGGCATCGTCAGACACGACCTGACACTGCTGACGTGGCTCGTCGGCGGCATGATCGCGCTGGCGGTGATCAACAGCGTGATCAGCGTCGCGCAGACGTGGATCTCAAACCAGGTAGGCCAGCGCGTGATGCACGACCTTCGCGCAGCGGTGTTCGCGCATCTGCAGCGGATGTCGCTGGCGTTCTTCACGCGCACGCGCTCGGGTGAGGTGCAGGCCCGCATCGCGTATGACATTGGTGGCATCGACGACGTGGTCACGAGCACCGCCACCT
>DATBYJ010000115.1:0-11894 GCA_036513795.1 Solirubrobacteraceae bacterium
TAGGCAGAGCCCACACAGGCCGCACAATCAAGCTCCCCATCGCCGACCAACACATCCACGTCATCGACCTCCAACGCCAGCTCATCCGCGAACTCACACTCGACCCAACCCGCAACTACCAACCCCTCACACCCACCTAACCCATCTACCATCACCCGAAACATTCTCCGATGTCCTGCGACACAACACCAAACCTCAAAGACCTATCGAACCCCCAACTGTCGGGAGCACCCGGAGACAGCCCAGCTTTTAGGGTGCCCGCGATACTCGCTGTGAGGAACCTCCCCGTGAGCGCCGACATGGCACGAGCATAACCGACGCACGCGCCGGATTCGAATCTTTCGACTGGCATCTCCAGGGCTCGACGCTACCGTCAAGATGCTGCGAACCGTCGCTGCGGGCGCGTTAGATTGCACAGCGCGTGTCGACGCTTGTGCGCTCACCACAGCAGCTCCGAAGCGCGCTCGTCGAGAGTGGGCGACGCGTCCTTTCGCTGCGTGTGCTGCCGCCGCGGATCGGGCTGTTCTACTGGCGTGCGTACCGACACGCCCGGCGGACGGGGGATCACTTCAGTCTCGACTCAGCCGCCCGCCCAGCCGAGTTGGCCGGATTGCTCGCGCTCGCGCACCAGCGCAACTCGATCGTTGAGCTCGGCACAGGGACCGCCTGGAGCGCCATTGCGCTGACACTCGCCGACGGTGCTCGGCGAGTGATCAGCTACGACCCATGTGTGCGCCCACAGCGCGAGGCTTACCTGGGTCTTGTCGGGCCGGGTGTGCGAGAGCGGGTCGAGTTGCGCGACTATCCGGACAGTCATGGTCCGCATCCAGGCGACCCGCCGGTCCAATTGCTTTTCATCGACTCATCCCACGACGCCGACTCGGTGCTGACCGCCTTCAGCGCGTGGCGTGACGCGCTCGCGTCAGGAGCCATCGTGGCCTTCCACGACTACGACCACCCCGTCTACCCCGGTGTGCGCCAAGCCGTTGCCGAACTCGCACTCTCAGGGAGCCAGAGCGGAGGCCTATTCGTGTGGCGTGCTCCGTAACACGCGCCGTCGGACTACGGCGGTTCAATCAGCTTGAAGGGCGAGGGCCGCTTCCCCCAGGGTGGGCTGAGGGTGCCATCCCAAGCCGTGACTACGGTTTCATTATGGATGAGCGCAAGCTCCTCAAGCGGCTTGCCCCGGGGCGATGTGGCCAATGTTGCGTTTGGCGACCTTTGCGCGCTCGCCGAGGCGCTGGGCTTCGAGTTGCGGCGTGTCAGCGGCAGCCATCACGTCTTCGCGCACCCGGATATCCCGCAGCTGATTAATCTGCAATCCGTACGCGGACAAGCCAAGCCCTACCAGATTCGACAGCTCGTAAGGCTGGTCGAGCGCTACGATCTTAGGATCGAGGACAGGCCATGAGCGATTACCACATCAACGTGTTCTACAGCGACGACGACGGCGCTTACGTGGCCGACGTTCCTGATCTGGAGGCCTGTTCGGCGCTCGGCTCAACGGCAGGGGAGGCCTCGGCTGAGGTGGGGCGAGCCAAGCTGGCGTGGTTGGCTGCTGCCCCGGAGGCGGGTAAGCCGGTACCCGAACCGCGCTACCGTCCGGCTATCTACGCCCGCTAGTCGGACTGCGGCGCTGGGCTCAGCCCCTACGTAGCCGCTACGCCGCGGGGACGACCTCTGCGAACTTGACCGTGTCGATGAACTGCCGGAAGCGCGCTAGCTTGCCGTCGCGGATCTCCCAGACGTGGACCGCCGGCTCGTCGAGGGCCTTGCCGGTTGCCTTGCCGGTGCCCGTGTAGCGGACGATCGCCGCGACGGTTGCGTCCGATGCAATGTTCGGACGGAGTCCTGACATCCTGGCCTGTGACGGCCTCCGTCGAGCTAGGACGGCAATCCGCGGCCCTAGCCCTGCTCGATGATCTCGACGCGGTACTGATCCGGATCGCGCACGAACGCGATCAGGTTGCCGCCCTCGCGCACGGAGTACGGCGGCTTCTCCGGCTCGATGCCCTGCTCGGCCAAGCGCGCGAGCGTGCCGTGAATGTCGTCGGTCGTGATCGCGATGTGCCCGTAGCCGGTGCCGATCTCGTATGAGTCGACGCCGTAGTTGTATGTCAGCTCCAGGCGAGGCATGTCGCCGTCGCCGGGCTGGTTCATGAACACGTTGACCGCCTCGTCTTTGATCGGCAGGCGGCCGACCTCTTGGAAGCCGAGCGCTTCGTAGAAAGCGACCGAGCGGTCGATGTCGGTGATCCGGTAGCAGGTGTGGATGAGGGCCACGGCCAAGAGTCTACGGTCCCCGAGCTGTGCGGTCAGGTTCTGTCGTGGTGCAGCTGAGCCGGCCCGACATTTGTTCGGTGCAATTGCTTTGGCGTCAGCCGCACACTTACGAAAGTGTTCGGTACAATTAGAATATGCTTCAACCGCACAAAATCTCGCGGAGCAGCCGTGGCCGCCCTACTCGAGCTGCCGTCTACGAGCGCCTACGTATTCAGATCGGCGAACTTCGGGACAGGCTCGGCGGCTTGCCGTCGCCCGACGAGGCGGATGGCATCTGGCGCGGGATCTGGCTCGAGGAGGCTCACCACTCGACAGCTATCGAGGGCAACACGCTCATGCTCAAGCAGGTCGAGCAGCTGCTCGAGGAGGGGCGGGCGGTGGGCAACAAGGAGCTCAGTGAGTACATGGAGGTGCGTGGCTATGCCGATGCCGCAAACTGGGTCTACAGCCAGGCACTCAACCCCAGCGCATGGTCAGGTGGCGAGCTATTGTCGCTGACCGAGCTTCGACACATCCACCGTCTCACGCTCACGCTCGTATGGGATGTATCGCCTCACCCCAGCGCCGGCAACAGTGAGTCTCCGGGCTCCTTTCGCGAACACGATATTCGGCCGTTCCCGGGTGGCATGCACCCGCCACCATGGCCTGAGGTTCCACCGCTGGTCACCGACTGGATCGGCGAAGTGCAGGCCCTAGGCCGGGAGGGTGAGGGCATAGAGCCCGAAGCACTGGCGAGAGTGCATGCGCGCTTCGAGCTGATACACCCATTTCTCGACGGCAACGGGCGCACTGGCCGGCTCGTTCTCAATCTGCTCGTAGTCAGGCTCGGTTATCCCCCTGCGATCATCTTCAAGGGCGATCGCAGGCGCTACCTCGCAGCGCTTCGCAGCGCCGATCAGGGCGACCACGGCCCACTCGGGGAGCTGCTCGCACGTGCGATTCTCGACAACCTCCACAAGTTCGTCGTGCCTGCCGTCGCCGGCCCGTCGCGTCTCGTTCCGCTGCCTGCTCTGGCTTCTGAGCAGATCTCCGCGAACGCTCTACGCGTCGCCGCGACGCGGGGACGTCTCAATGCTTCCAAGGCCGCCGATGGCACGTGGCGCAGCACGCGTGCCTGGGTTGATGAGTACCTCGCCGGGCGCTACGAGCGCGAGCGCCGCGACAGTCGCTAGGTCTACACTGGCGCCCGTGAAGACCCTCATCGTCGGTCACGGCGGGCGCGAGAGCGCACTTGCCGCTGCCATGGCCCAGCACAGCCAGCTGTACGCGTTCGTAGGCCACGAGAACCCGTCGATCGTTCGCCATGCCGCCGACTCCGGTGGGCTTCATCAGGTGGGCAACGTCTGTGACCCGGATGCGGTCGCCGCCTTCGCCCGGGCTCACGAGGTCGACATCGCGATGGTCAGCTCCGACGAACCGCTCGCCGCGGGGGTCGTGGACGCGCTGCTGGCCCAGGGCACCCGTGCCGTTGGTCCCACCGCTGCTGGGGCCGAGATCGAGTGGAACAAGACGTTCGCACGCTCCCTACTCGCCGAAGTCGCCCCCGACGCGTCGCCCATGCTGCGTGTGGTCCACGACACCAACGAGCTCGACGATGCGCTTGCGTTCTTCGGCTCCACACCGGTCGCCGTCAAGCCCCCCGGCTTGACCGGCGGCAAGGGCGTGAAGGTGATGGGCCCACACTTGGCAAACCATGCAGAGGCGCGCGACTACGCGCTCGAACTGCTGGGTCGCGGCGGCGCCCGCGAGGGCGTGCACATCGAGGAGAAGGTCATCGGCGCCGAGTTCACCGTCCAGGCGATCAGCGATGGGTGCACTGTGGTGTTCCCGCCTTCCACCTACGACTACCCCTACCGCTACGACGGCGATCAAGGCCCCGGCACCGGCGGGATGGGCTCGCTGTCGATGGCCAGCCCCACGCTGCCGTTCATGACCCCCCGACACTACGAGCACGCGTGTGCGGTGATCGAGCAGGTGATCGGGCGCCTCGCGAAGATGGGTCGCCACTTCAGCGGCGTCATGAACAGCGGCTTCTTCGCCACCGCCGATGGTGTCAAGGCGATCGAGTTCAACGCCCGCTTCGGCGACCCTGAGTGCATGAACATCATGAGCCTATTCAGCGGCAGCTGGCCGGAGGTGATGGAGCGCATCGCCGCCACCAAGCTGCAGCCCGGCGATGTCACGCTGCGCGAGGAGGCATCGGTCGTGCTGTACCTCGTGTCGCCCGACTACGCTCTACGCCCTGGTCCCGCATATGAGTTCACGCTCGATCGCGAGCGCATCGAAGCGAGCGGCTGTCGTGTGTTCTTCTCCTCAGCCGTGCAAAGCGCACACGACTCCTACCGCACCGTTGGCACCTCGCGGGCAGTTGCCCTGACGAGCACCGCGCCCACGCTTGAGCAGGCGCGGCTACAAGTGGCCGCGGCGGCAGCCACGGTGCCGGTGCTCGAGTGGCGCGCCGACGTCGGCGACGAGCGCTACCTCGATCAGCTCTCCAAGCTCGTGGCACCGCAGAGCGCCAGCGCGGACGCTGACAGCACAGCCACCGAGGCGAGCCTGCTGCCAAACGCCACGTGACGGATTCGTGCAAGGATGGCGCCATGCTCGTCGAGAGTGCCAGCCATCCGCAGTTCCTCTCGAACACCTACCTGGTGGCAGATGGACAGGGAGGGCCCGCGTTCTTCATCGACGCCGGTGGGCCCGTCGAGGGGCTGATCGCGACCGCTGAGCGCCTTGAGCTGACGCCCAGTCATGTGCTGCTCACCCATCATCACTTCGATCACGTCAGCGAGACGGGGAAGCTGCTCGAGCGCTGGCCAAAGATGCAAGTTCTGATCAGCCCGCGTGAGCAGGAGATGCTCGAAGCGGCCGCTGGCGAGGGGCAGGCTGCCGAATCGGGACCCGCCGCCGGGATGGGCTCCATCGAGGCGGGCCAGACGTTGCGCTTCGGCGCGCTCGAGGTTCGTCCCCTGCATACGCCCGGGCACACCGCCGGGATGCTGTCGTTCCTCGTCGGAGAGCGGCCCGAGCCTGACCAAGGGTCGCCCGCCCGCGGAGCGAGGACCGCTGCCCTCGGAAGTGTCGGCGGGGCAGGGCTGGTTGTGTTCACCGGCGACACGTTGTTCAGAGACTCCGTCGGCGGCGTCCGCGCGCCGGGTCACACCACCTACACCGATCTGCGCGACGCGATCATGGGCACGTTGATGGAACTGCCTGGCGACACCGTCATCTACCCAGGGCACTCTGAGCAGACCACCGTCGCACGCGAGTGGGACAACAACGCCTTCATCCGCGTCTGGCGGGGCCTTGACGCTGAGGGTTCGCAGCCGTGCACCGCGCTCGGTCAGCCCGCCGTGCTGGTGTTGCTTGGCGCTGACTACGACGGCGGCACGAAGGCATGGGTGCGCTGGGATGACGGCAAAGACGACATCGTCCCCGGTTCGCAGGTGCAGCAAATCTCCTAGCGGATGTCGATTCGCTCGCTGTCGCGTGCGTACAGCTTCCCAATAGATGGCCGCAGCACCGCGAGATGGCCGGAGGGCGGCGGAATCAACCATCTAGCATGCATGCAATGGCGCGAGAGAACGAGAAGATTCCCACTTCGCGCGCGCGGCGTACAGCGACCGTCGCCACGCTCGCTGCCAGCGAGGCCGTCAAGCAGTTCGGTACCCGCGCCGCCAACGTCACCCGCGGCGAGGCGGCCTCCGAGGAGGCGATGGCGCGGCGTCAACTAGAGACTGCCAAGCAGATCGTCGCGGTGCTGGGCACGATGAAGGGTGCCGCCATGAAGCTCGGCCAGGTGATGTCCTTCCTCGACGTTGGTCTGGTGCCCGAGGAGCATCGCGAGGAGTTCCAACAGGAGCTCGCCAAGTTGCGCGACGCCGCGCCCACGGTGTCGTTCAAGCAGATGAAGCGCGTGATCGAGGAGGATCTCGAAGAACCAATCTCCGAGGTGTTCGCGTCCTTCGATGAGGAGCCGATCGCCGCTGCGTCGATCGGGCAGGTCTACCGGGCCACGCTTAAGGACGGCCGCGACGTGGCGGTCAAGGTCCAATACCCTGGTGTGGCCGGTGCCGTGCGGGCGGACATGCAGAACCTGGACATGATCCTGCGTCTGCTCAAGCGCATGACCCCTGCACTCGACGTCAAGGCGATCGCCGGCGAGATCAAGGAGCGCATCGTCGAGGAGCTCGATTACGAGCTGGAGGCCCAAAACCAACGCTCGCTCGCGCGCATCTTTGCCGGACACCCGTTCATCGTCGTCCCCGAAGTCGTCGGCTCGCTGTCGCGCGAGCGTGTGCTCGTCAGCGAGTTCGTCGCCGGGGTTGGTTTCGAGGACCTCAAGGAACGCCCCCAGGCCGAGCGCGACCGCGTCGGCGAGATCATCTTTCGCTTCTTCCTCGGCTGTCTGTATCGCCACCGGCAGTTCTCAGGTGATCCCCACCCGGGGAACTTCCTGCTGCTCGATGACGGTCGCGTCGCGTTCCTCGACTTTGGCTTGTTCAAGCGCATGGATACCGAGGCCGTGGAACTCGAGCTGGCCGCGCAACGGGCTGTCACCGAGGGGGACGCGGCAAAGCTTCACGAGTTGCTTGGTGCCTCCGGCTTCCTGCCCGAACCCGAGCGGGTCGACCCGGACAACCTGCTTGCGTTCATCAACGACGCGATCTGGTGGTACACCACCGCTGACGAAGATGTGGCGCTCTCGCCTGAGATCGCCACCCAGGTGATGATCGAGAGCTCAGACCCGCGTTCGAGTCACTTCCGCGAGATGCGCCATCAGACGATCCGCCCCGAGCACTTGTTCGGCAGGCGCATGGAGATGCTCACGCTCGCCGTGCTTTCGCAGCTGCGCGCGCGTGCCAACTGGCATCGGATCGCGCGCGAGTGGATGTATGGCGATGAGCCCGTCACCGAGCTTGGCCGCGAGGAGGCCGAGTTCTACGGGCGCAGCGGTGTCGCCACGCGCGGCTGACCTGGGCCCCAGCGCGCGCGGCGACGCGCTCAAAAGCCAGTGTTCGTCTTCACCCGCTTGCGCTCCTGCGGGTGCATCGGTCCCTTGACCTCGAGTGCTTTGCCCGCATCCGCGATGTCTTTGCCCAAGCACATCGTCAGCGAGTGACCGAGCGTCTGCTTAACGAGCACGCGCATGATCTTCACGTGTTCCGCGTTCGGCGGCAGCGTGTACGCGGGCACCATCCAGCCGCGCCGCGCCGCCAGCTGGGCCGCCACGTCGAACTCGTCGTAGGCATGCTCGCCCGCGAGTTTGAACGCGACCAGCGGTAGCTGCTCGTCGCGCTCAGAGCCGATCAGCTCGAATTGCCCCGTCGCCGCGATCTCCTTCGCAAGTGCGCGCGCGTTGTACTTCAGCGTCTCCATCACGTAGCGGTAGCCCGAATGACCGAGGCGCGCAAAGTTGTAGTACTGCGCCAGCACCATCGCCGAGCCCGTCGAGAAGTTCAGCGTGAACGTCGCGTCGCGCTTACCCAGGTAGTTCTCGTAGAACACCAGGTCCTCCGGCAGGTCGTCCTTCCCGCGGAAGATAAGCCAGCCGATCCCCGGATACACGAGGCCGAACTTGTGACCCGAGACGTTGATCGAGCGCACCTGCTCCAGGCGGAAGTCCCATTCCGACTCTGGGTACAGGAACGGCCACACGAAGCCGCCGCTGGCTGCGTCCACGTGCAGCGGCACGTCCAGACCTCGGTCGTGCTTCACACTTACGAGGTAGTCGTTGATCCCCTTCACGTCATCTGCGTGACCCGTGAACGTCGTCCCCAGCACGGCCGCCACGCCGATCGTGTTCTCGTCGATGTGCGGCTCCACGTCGTCCGCGCCGATCGTGTACTTGTCCGGCTTCAGCGGCACGATCCGCGGCTCCACGTCGAAGTAGCGGCAGAACTTCTCCCACACCACGTGCACGTCACCACCGAATACCAAGTTGGGCCGCTCAGTCGACTTCCCCGCGGCTTCTCGCTGTGCGCGCCACTTCCACTTCAGCGATAGCGCCCCCAGCATGATCGCCTCCGAGGAGCCCTGCGTGCGCGCGCCTGTCGTCTCGCCCGGCGCGTTGAACAGGTCCGCCAGCATGCGAATGCAGCGCTGCTCGATCTCCGCCGACTGCGGGTACTCCGCATGATCGATGAAATTCACACGCAGCGACTCGCGGATCAGCTCATCCGCCTCCGGCTCCATCCACGTCGTCACGAACGTCGCCAGGTTGCGCGCCGGCAGGCCGTCCAGCACCGTCTCCTCTTCGACCAGGCCCTTCGCTTCCAGCGCCGACATGCCATGCCGCGGCAGTTTGTGATCGGGCGCCGGCTCGAGCAGGTAGCGGTTGCCATAGATGCTCTCCAGCTTCTCGATCTGACCGCGCGTCAGCTCGGGCGGGGCCGTGGCGGGGCGCTCGTGTGCGCGCAGCTCCGACGACGTGTTCTCGGGGAGCTCTCCAGCGCTTTCGTGCTCTGATGGCAAGGTGATCCTCCAGTGGTCGCAGTACTGTCCCCGTCGAGCATGACCGATCGCGCGCTCCAGACGGTGCACCTCCGTGACGAGGCAGGGGCGCTCGAGGCTGCGTTCCTCCCCGGCGCGGGAATGCTCTGTGCTTCCCTGCGCCACCACGGCGAGGAGCTGCTCGCCCAAAACGCTGGCGTTGATGCCTACGTGCAAAGCGGCAAAACCATGGGCATACCGCTGCTCTACCCCTGGGCCAATAGGCTCGCTGCCTTCGATTACACAATCGGTGGGCGCACCGTGCAGGTGCCCCACGACGAGAGTCTCGTGCACACCGATGCCAACGGCCTACCCATCCACGGAGTGATCGGTGGCCGGCAGGTCTGGCAGCTGGCGGCCGAGGAGGCCGAGCCAGGCGCGTCCTCGCTTGCCGCCAGCCTTAGCTGGAGCGAGGAGCAAACGCAGCTTTTCGAGGTCTTTCCCTTCCGCCATGATCTCCGCTATGAGGTGCTCCTACACAACGGACGCCTGGAGATCTCGATCACGATCCACGCCTGCGGGGCGGATGCGGTGCCGCTGGCCTTTGGCTTTCACCCCTACCTCTCACCAGGCGCGCAGCGTGACAGCTGGCAGATAGAGCTTCCAGCGATGCGAGCGCTCACGCTCGACGCCCAGCAGATCCCCACCGCTCCCGCGCAGGGACCTCCCGGGCAGGCGCCTACTACACAGGCATCTCCCGCCCAGGTACTCCCCGCACGGCGCTTCGAGCTGGACGGGCGCGAGTTTGACGATGGTTTCGACCGTGTAGCCGAGCCCGCTCGCTTCGGCGTGACCGGCGGCGCCCGGCGGATCGAGGTGACGTTCCTCGAGGGCTACCCGTGCGCTCAGGTGTTCGCGCCAGCTTCCGGCAAGTTCATCTGCTTCGAGCCCATGACCGCCCCCGCCAACGCGCTGCGCAGCGGTGAGGGATTGCGGCTCCTGGCCGCAGGTGAGAGCTTCGTGGCGCGGTTCGCGATAGCCGTCAGCGACGTACGCTGAACGCGGCTGCGCGCTGTGGCCGGCGGATGCGGTCCGGTGCAGCGTTGCCGGCGGCGAGCAGCGGTGGACGCGTCACTCTGTCCATGGCTCGTGCCAAGAGCCAAAGCCAGCCACGAGCTTCTCGGCGTCCTCAGGTCCCCACGAGCCCGGGGCGTAGCTCTTCACCGGCGGCGGTTTGCGCAAGAGCGGTTCGAAGATCCGCCACGCCTCTTCTACGCCGTCTTGGCGGGTGAAGCGCTCGCTGTCGCCGCGCATTGCGTCCAGCAGCAGCACCTCATACGGCGTTGGTGCTTCCCCGCCCTGCTCTGCGAACTCCACGTCCAGATGTACCGCCTCAGGGCCGGCGAGGTCGGCGCGGTGTGCGTCCAGGATCACACGCGTGCCCGTCGCCGGATCGAGCTTCACCACGAACTGGTTCGGTTCGGGGCGTCGCTTGCCGTGCTCCATGAAGCCCAGGCGCGGCGGCTCGCGGAACACCGCCCGCAGCTCCGTCTGCGTCAGCGGCAGCTTCTTGCCAGTGCGGATGAACCACGGCACACCCGACCAGCGCCAGTTATCGATGTCCAGGCGCAGCGCCGCATACGTCTCCGTGGTCGAATCCTTGGCCACACCGTCGATGTCCAGGTAGCCGTCGTACTGACCGCGCACGTAGTGAGCCGGGTCCGCATCCGCGATCGCGCGGAACACCGCGTACTTGGCGTCCTGCAGCGTCTGCGCGTCGCTTCCAGCCGGCGCCTCCATCGCCGCCAGCGCCACCAGCTGCATCAGGTGGTTGACCACCACGTCGCGGAGCGCACCCACGGGATCGTAGAAGTGGCCGCGATCCTCCACCCCAAACCGCTCCGCCATCGTGATCTGCACGTAGGCAATGTGGTTGCGGTTCCAGATCGGCTCGATCATCGTGTTCGCAAAGCGCAGGTACAGAAGCTCGTCCGTGCCCATCTTCCCCAGGAAGTGGTCGATCCGATAGAGCTGCGGCTCCTCGATGTATTTGTGGATCTCCGCCGCCAGCGTTCGCGCCGAGGCAAGGTCGTGGCCGAACGGCTTCTCCACCACCACGCGTGCGTTCTTCGTCAGCCCCGCGCCTGCCAGTTCCTTGATCACCGGGCCGAACAGCGATGGCGGGATCTCCAGATAGAAGACTGGCGCCTTTGCGTCGCCGAGCGCTTCGCCTACCTGCTTGTACGTGACAGCGTTGGTGAAGTCTCCGCTCACGTATGACAACCGCTTAGCCAGGCGATCGAATACGTCGGACTCCAGCTTCTCGCCGGTGCCTTCGATGCATTCGCGCGCGTGTTCACGCAGATGCTCGACTGTCCAGTCGTCGACTGCCACACCCACGATCGGACAGTCCAACAGGCCCCTACTCTCCAACCTATACAGCGAGCGGAAGGTCATCACCTTCGCCAAATCTCCAGTGATCCCGAAGATCACCAACGCGTCCGCCTGCTCATCAAAAGAACTCATCACAGCACCTGGATTTGGAACAGACTTGTAGTGCCAGGGCGCCCAGATGGCAGGCCCGCGGTGATACCTACCCGCTGTCCGCGCTCGCACCAGCCGAGCTCAACCACACGCCTGGCTGCGTCCGCAATCAGCGCCTCGGTGGTCTCGTGGCGGGGCATCGAAGCCGCCTGCACGCCCCACATCAGAGAACAGCGCCTGACCGTCTCTTTGCCCGGCGAGAGCGCGTAGATCGGGACCGTTGGGCGGTGTGCCGAGACGAGCCGTGCGGAGCGGCCCGACAGCGTTGGGATCACCAGTGCGTCCAGGCGCAGCTCCGTAGCCGCGTCGCACAGGTTGTGGGCGATCGTGTAAGCCGGGTCGGAGTGCGTGCGGCGCACCCGCTCCTGGTTCCAGCGCTCATACGGCGCGATCGACTCTGCCTGCACCGCCACCGCCGCCATCATCTCCACTGCCCCCACCGGATAGGCGCCCACCGCTGTCTCCTGGGAGAGCATCACCGCGTCGGTGCCGTCAAGGATTGCGTTGGCGACATCGGTCGCCTCCGCGCGCGTCGGCCGCGGCGAGTTCACCATCGAGTCGAGCATCTGCGTCGCGGTGATCGACGGGCGCGCGAGGTGGCCGGCGGTCCGCAGCAGCCGCTTCTGGACGATCGG
>DATBYJ010000116.1:0-10133 GCA_036513795.1 Solirubrobacteraceae bacterium
AGTGTGGGGCGATCACGGCCAAGGGCGGACGCCTGACGACCCCCGAGGGGGGCGACGGGCCGCTGTATCAGATCACCTGAGCGAAGATCGTCGCTTGCGCTGCGCGTGCGCGCCGCGAGCGACCGTAGGCGCGCATGCCGGCGATCAGGCCGGCCTGTGCGCCACGAAACTGAGACCAGCTTGAGCCGCCGCTGGCAGGCAGTGAGCGCAGCAACTGCGCCACGCCCGGCGTGGATTTTGTGCCGAGCGCAAATGCCCAGACCACGTAGCTGGCCCGGCGCCACATCGGCAGGTACTCCAGCAGCGCGAGCGTCTCGTTGAATGTCGAGTCGCGCAGTTCGCCTGCGTCGAACTTACGCGAGTCCTCGACGCGCTCCTGCAGATGGTGGTCGACAGCGATGCCTGGGTCATAGACGATGCGCAAACCCCGGCCTGCGAGCGTCAGGCACAGCGCCACCTCCCAGTGATGCTCGGTACCCACACCACGCAGTCGTTCGTCGATGCGCACCTCACGCAGCAGTGGGCCTCTGACGCTGAGATTGACCCCCTTCAACACGTCTACGTCACGCGATGGCCCCACGCCGAGATGGTGGTTGCCGGTGACACGACCGAACCAGCTGACCTTGCCGACCGTCTGAGCTGCATCGTCGATTAGCCGGCCCTGTTTGGTGTGCACCCAGTCGCGGCCGCCCACAGCGGCCACTTGCGCCCGCTCGTCGCTCTCGTAAACCGCGACCAGCCGCGCCAGCCAGTCCTCACGGGGGGTGGCGTCGTCGTCGGTTAGCGCCACCACATCGCCGCTGGAGACATCGATTCCAGCGTTCATCGCAGCCACCACGCCCGGGCGCTCCACCAGCACTAGCTTCACCGGCTGCGCTCGCGCACGGACGACCTCCTGGCTGACCGTGTCCGTGACGCGAACGGCCACCAGAATCTCAGCTGCAGGGCGTTGCTGGCGCTCGAGTGCATCCAGGCAGCGCGCGAGGCTCTGCGGTCGCATGTATGTGGGGACCACCACCGATACGCGCATCGCGCCTATCCTTGCACGATGCCCCGCGCCCGAGTTCTCGCTTGCGGGCGCGCCTGTCACAGCGAAACATGTGCGCAAACAGCGTGTTATGCACATGCCATGAGAATTACGTCGATCAAGCTGCCGCGGCGCCATATCCTCGCCATCGGCTGCGTCCTGGTAGTGCTCGCCGCCATGCCCGTTACAGGCGCAGTAGGAGACACATCCCCGCAGGTTTCGCCAAACGCGAATGTAGCTGGCACAAGTGGGACGGGCCTCGGCTCGAATGGCGCACCGAAGGTGGACGCGACAGCAACGGTCGAACAGTGCCTCAACGCATCGCTTCAGAGTGAACGCGCGGCCACATTCGTCGGGGAAATGAGCGCCATCGCCGGTACCTCCCGCATGGAGATCAGCATCGGGCTGCTGGAGCGGACTCCCGGCGAAGGCCCTTATCGCCTTGTAAGTGCCTTCGGGCTGGGGGGCTGGCGAGGGTCTGCCACGGGCGTCAAGACCTACACATACATCAAGCAGGTGACCGACTTGGCGGCGCCCGCGTTCTACCGCGGCGCCGTGCGGTTTCGCTGGTTGAACGCAAAGGGGCATGTGATCAAAGCCGAGGAACTGCGCACCACCCGCTGCGAACAGGCCGCTGCTCCCTCTACCGGCACGGGGACGTCGACGACGGGCTCAACAACCACCTCCAACGGCACCGCTACAACCGTTGGCTCCGGCTAGCTCGTCGTGGCCCGCTAGAATCGAGCGGCGATGAAGACAGACATCCACCCCAAATACATTCGTGCGCATGTTCGCTGCACTTGCGGCAACGAGTTCATTACGCGTGCAACCAAGGACGAGCTCCACATCGAGGTCTGCTCGAACTGCCACCCGTTCTACACCGGCAGGCAGAAGCTGATGGACACCGGTGGGCGCGTGGAGCGCTTCCAGCGCAGGGTGGCCAAAGGCCGCCTGCACTCGGCGCAGTCCAGAGCCGCTCAGTAGTCCGATGCCTGGGCATTTGGCCGCCGAGCGATCGCAGATCGGCCAGCCCAGCACCTCAGCGCTCATCAGCACGCCTCCTGGCGTAGCCGGAAACGGCGCGACCGCAGAGCTGGACCCGCTCACGGCTGCTGACACGCTGATCGAGCGCGACGGTGAGCTGAGCGCCCAGCGCGACGCGCCTGTGGGCGGCCAGGCGGTGCTCGAGGGCGTGATGATGCGCGGCGTCTCCAACTGGGCCGTGGCCGTACGCAAGCCGTCCCCTGAGCAGATCGCCGACGGCGCCAGTGACGCCAACCACGACGGGGATGGCGCCCCGCCGCCGTTGGGTGAAGTCGAGGTCACCACCTATCCACTCGACTCGGCCATGAAGCGCCACCGTCTGTTGCGGCTTCCACTGGTGCGCGGGGTGGTGGCGCTCGGTGGATCGATGGTTATCGGCTTCCGCGCGCTTGAGATCTCCGCCAACGCGCAGCTGCCGCCCGACGAGGCAGCTGAGGCCGAGGAGCAGCAAGAGATTCCCCGCGCGGTGTGGGCCGGTACGGTTGTGGTCGCAGTACTGCTGGCGGTCGTGCTGTTCTTCCTGATCCCCGTCGGACTGACAAGTCTGATCAAGAAGCAGTTGGGCTCCTCAGTGCTGTTCTGGGTAGTCGAGGGTGCGATCCGCACGAGTTTGTTCCTCGGCTACATGGCGCTGCTCTCGCGGGTGCGTGACCTGCGGCGCGTGTTCGAGTACCACGGCGCTGAGCACAAGACGATCTCCTGCTTTGAGGCGGGCCTGCCGCTGACGCCCGCCAATGCCCAACGCTTCTCGCGCCTGCATCCCCGTTGCGGCACGAGCTTCCTGCTCGTGGTGATGATCGTCGCGATCTTCGTGTTCGCGCCCATCGGCCTGCCCGCGTGGTACTGGCTGATGGCCACGCGCGTCCTCGGCGTGCCTGTGATCGCGGGGATCTCCTTCGAGCTGATCAAGTTCGCGGGGCGCAACCGCAGCCGCGGCTGGGTTCGCGCGCTGATGTGGCCGGGGCTCAAGCTGCAGCTGCTGACAACGCGCGAGCCCGACCTCGACCAGCTAGAGGTGGCGATCGCGTCGCTGCAGGCTGTGCTTGCCCTCGAGAAGCCAGGCGAGATGACAGCGGCCGATCTGGTCGGCGTCGAGGTTGTGGCTTAGCCAGACGGCCGGGAGCGCTGCGCTGGGCGGCGTCCTCGGTCGCTCGTGTGCCGAGCACACTTCGCTCCCTGCGTTCTTGCCCAGCTTGACTCCCGGCCGTCTGGGGGCGTGTGGGGAGCGCTGCGCTGGGCGGCGTCCGTTGTAGGCTCGGGCTGTGATCGAAGATCTCGTCAAGCAGATAGAGACGCGCTTCGCGGAGTTGGGCGAGCAGATGACCGACCCGGAGGTCATATCCGACCGTGAGCGCTATGCGGAGGTGGGCCGCGCCTATAGCCAGCTGGAGGCCGCAGCTAAGCTCGCTGCTAAGTGGCGCCATGCCCAGGACGACGCAGCCGGCGCCGAGGAGCTGCTCGCGGAGATGGGCGAGGACTCGGAGATGCGCGAGGAGCTAGCCGACGCGCGCCGGCGGATCGAGGATCTCGAGGAGGAGATCCGCCTGGCGATGGTCGAGCACGACCCCAACGACGACAAGAGCGTAATCGTCGAAATCCAGGGCGGCGCCGGCGGCGATGAGGCAGGGCTGTGGGCCGGCGATCTCTATCGCATGCTTACGCGCTACGCCGAGCGTCGTGGTTGGCAGACGGAGTCGCTAGACGTGGGTGACGGCAAGTACACCTTTGCTGTCAAGGGCGACGGCGCCTACTCGGTGTTCAAGTACGAGGGCGGCACCCACCGCGTGCAGCGTGTGCCGCAGACCGAGTCACAAGGGAGGATCCACACCTCGACGGCCACCGTCGCGGTCCTGCCCGAGGCCGAAGACGTCGACGTGCAGGTCGATCCGAACGATCTGCAGATCGATGTGTACCGCTCCTCCGGGCCAGGCGGACAGTCGGTCAACACAACCGACTCGGCCGTGCGCGTGACGCACAAGCCGTCGGGAATCGTCGTCGCCATGCAAGATGAGAAGTCACAGCTTCAGAACCGAGACAAGGCACTGCGCGTGCTGCGCGCGCGCCTGTATGAGCGCGCGCTCGCCGAGCAGCAGGCGGAGCTCGCTGCTGACCGGCGCTCACAGGTGGGCACCGGTGACCGCGCGGAGAAGATTCGTACCTACAACTACGGCGAGCGACGTGTCACCGATCATCGCATCAAGTTCACCGTGCACAACCTCGACCAGGTGCTGGAAGGCGAGCTCGACGAGTTGACCGACGCGCTGCAGTCCGATGAGAAGCGCCGGCGTCTGCAGGCACAGGCGCTCGCGTGAGCGGGCCAGCCGGCCGTGCGGCGCGCGCGCCGGGCCTCGGCACCCCGGCGCGCGAGGCACTCGACGGCGCGATCACCGCCATCACCGCTGCAGGCTGCGAAACGCCACGTCTGGACGCCGAACTGCTGCTCGCGCACTCGCTCGGTGTAGGACGCGAGCAACTGCTGGTGAACCCAGACCTAATGGTTCAGGGTCACGCGGTGCGTGCCTTTCAGGACGCCGTGCGCCGACGCTCGGTCGAACGTGAGCCCGTCGCCTACATCACTGGCCATCGCGGCTTTCGTCGCATCGAGCTGACCGTCGATCGGCGTGCGTTGATTCCGCGTCCAGAGACAGAGCTGCTGGTGGAGGTCGGCTTGGGGCTGCCAGCCGGTGCGCGGGTGCTCGATCTCGGCACTGGCTGCGGTGCGATCGCGCTTGCGCTCAAGAACGAGCGCCCCGATCTCCACATCAGCGGCAGCGACGTCAGCGAGGCCGCGCTCGAGCTGGCCGCGCTCAACTCGAGCCAACTCGAGCTGGATGTCACCTGGCTGCATGCCGACCTGCTGACAGGTGTGGGTGAGTTCGACGCGATCCTCTCCAACCTGCCCTACATCGCCGAGTCCGAACGCCCCACGCTCGCTCCTGAGATCATCCGCCATGAGCCGGCGGGCGCGCTGTTCGGAGGGCAGGACGGGCTCAAGAGGTTCCGCGCGCTGTTCGATCAGTTGGCCGAGCTACCCGATGTACGTTTTGTGGCGCTTGAGGTCGGCGCCGGTCAGGCCGCGGCGATCGCCGCACTCGCGCAGGCCGCGGCATTCGACAACTGCCGTTTCGAACGTGATCTGGCGTGTGTTCAGCGGGTGGTGGTCACGGAACGCCGTCACCAATGAGCACTCAGCTGCAGCCAGAGGACGTCGAGCGATTGGAGCAGTGCCTGGCCGCGGGCGGTGTTGCCGTGTTCCCATCTGACACCGTGTACGGCCTCTGTTGCGACCCCGACAACGAGCGGGCGGCACAGCGCCTGTATGAGCTCAAGGGCCGTCCCGCCGCGCGCCCAGCCGCCGTCATGTTCTTTGCGCTCGAGCAGGCGCTCGCGGCGCTGCCAGAACTGCCGGACCGCGAGCGCCATGCGCTGCAGGCGCTCTTGCCAGGGCCCGTCACGCTGCTGCTCGCCAACCACGCCAAGCGCTTCGCGCCCGCCTGCCGCACCGATCCCGCCACGTTGGGGCTGCGGGTACCGCGGCTGCCACCAGCCTTGCTCGCGCTTGGCTGCTTCGCCGGGGCGATCATGCAGTCGAGCGCCAACCTTTCCGGGCAAGCGGACGCGCGCTCGCTCGATGAGGTGCCCGACAGCGTCCTTGTAGGCGCCGATCTTGTGCTCGATGGTGGCAAGCTGCCCGGCAGGCCCTCCACGGTCGTCGATCTTCGCGACTACGACGCGTCGCATCGCTGGCACGTCCTGCGCGAAGGTGCATTGTCTGGTGCCGATGTGCAGCGCATGCTCGCGTGCTAGCCTCGTAACAGCTGCCGCAACTGGCGCCTGGGGTGGAATCGACCACCGGGGAGCGGCACGCGTTTTCGCCGCGCGCCTGGGCACCACAGTCCTCACTCCCAGTCCAAGGAGAGCGCCGTGTCCGAGCTAAGCCCCGAGTACTTCAACAGTCCCCTCTCCGAGGTCGACCCCGAGATCGCCGAGGCCCTGCGCGGCGAGCTCGAGCGTCAGCAGTCGACCCTGGAGATGATCGCCTCGGAGAACTTCGTTCCCCGTGCGGTGCTCGAATGCCAGGGCTCGGTACTGACGAACAAGTACGCGGAGGGCTATCCCGGTCGCCGCTACTACGGCGGCTGCGAGTGGGTAGACGTCTCCGAGCAGCTCGCGATCGACCGGGCGAAGGCGCTGTTCGGCGCCGAGCACGCCAACGTCCAGCCGCATTCCGGTGCGCAGGCCAACACCGCCGTCTATCACGCGCTGCTACAGCCGGGCGACACGATCATGGGGCTGTCGCTCGCCCACGGCGGGCATCTCACGCACGGTATGAAAATCAACGTCTCTGGGCGTCTGTATGACATTGCCGCTTACGAGGTTGACCGCGACAGCAGCGTGATCGACATGGACGAGGTCGCACGGATCGCCCGCGAGCACCGCCCGAAGCTGCTGCTTGCCGGTTGGTCGGCTTACCCTCGTCAGCTCGATTTCGCCCGCTTTAGGGAGATCGCCGATGAGGTTGGCGCGCTGCTGATGGTCGATATGGCGCACTTCGCGGGCCTCGTCGCCGCGGGCCTGCATCCCAGCCCGATCGAGTACGGCGCCGACGTGGTAACGACCACCACTCACAAGACGCTCGGTGGTCCGCGTGCGGGCGTGATCCTGTGCAAGCAGGAGTACGCCAAGAAGATCGACTCGGCCGTCTTCCCCGGACAGCAGGGCGGTCCGCTCGAGCACGTGATCGCTGCCAAGGCCGTCGCTTTCAAGATCGCCGCCAGCGAGCTGTTCGCCGAGCGCCAGCGACGTACGATCGCCGGTGCGAACGCGCTCGCGCAGGCGCTCCTCGGCTCTGAGGCGGCGAGCCACGGCGTAAACGTCCTCACGGGCGGCACCGACGTGCACCTGATCCTCGTTGACCTGCGCGAGAGCCCGCTCAGCGGTAAGCAGGCCGAGGATCGACTGCACGAGATCCAGATCACGGTTAACCGCAATGCCGTGCCGTTCGATCCGCGTCCGCCGATGGAGGCCTCCGGTCTACGCATCGGCACCCCAGCGCTCGCCACGCGTGGGCTACAGCTCCAGGACTTCGAGGAGATCGGTCAGATCCTTGCCGTCGCTCTGACGCCCGAATACGAGTCGCGTGTCGAGGAGCTCGCTGGCCGGGTTGCAGCGATCGTAGAGCGCTATCCGCTGTACGAGAGCCTGCCCGTTACCGCGCAGGTGTAGCGCACCCCGCGGCGCGATCGACCTCCCGGCCTGCGATGCTTTGCAGGAGCCGATGGCGCATCCAAACGAGCTCGACGCGCTTTACGCCTTCCTGGCCGCTGCGGTCGTTACCGCGCTGCTGACACCTTTGACGATGCGTTTCGCCAGGGTGATCGGGGCGATCGACGAACCGCGCGAGCGGGGACTGTCCGAGCGGCCTACGCCGCTGTTGGGTGGTCTTGCGATCTTCGCTGGGGCGCTGGTCGCGGGCTTGGTGTGGCTGCCCGCTGGCTACGCGGGCGAACAACAGCCGCAGCTGTGGCACGGCGTACTGCTAGCTGCCGCCGTGATCACGTGCGTCGGCGTGCTCGACGACCGCTTCGACCTTCACCCTGCGATCAAGCTGTTTGGGCAGGTGCTGGCAGCGGTGATCGTTGTGCACTTCGGCGTTGCGGTGAAGGCGATTACGTTGCCTTTCGCCGGCACGCTCGCGTTCCCGGACGCGGGTTTCACGAACGCGGGGCCGATCGTCACCGTGATTGGACTCGTGGTGATGATGAACGTCGTCAACTTCTCCGACGGCGTCGATGGGCTGGCTGCGGGCGTGTGCGCGATCATCGCCGCCTCGATGGCGATCATCGCCTTTGACCTGAACCGTCAGCAGCCGGGAGTGCTGGCGGCGCTGACCGCTGGCGCGGCGCTCGGCTTCCTGCTCTACAACTTCCCGCCCGCGTCGAGCTTCATGGGTGACTGCGGCGCGCAGCTGCTGGGCTTGCTGATGGGCGTCATCACTGTCGAGGCCGCTGTCAAGACCGAGGCCGTAGTGTCGTTCGTGCTGCCGCTGATTCTGCTCGCTGTGCCGTTTCTCGACACGACCTTCGTGGTACTCAAGCGTCTGAAGTACCGCCAGCCGTTCTATCGCGCCGACAGCGAGCATTTCCACCATCGCATGGCCCGTATTGGCTTTTCCAGCAGGCGCACGATCGCGTATCTGTATGCGTGGACGCTGATGCTTGCCGGCGTCGCGCTGGCGCTCAGGTTCGTCCCCTACAGCGACCACAAAGGCCATTACTACACGGGATGGACGCTCGTGATGCTCGGCATCGGTCTGGTCGTAGCCGCGGCCAGCGTGTACCTCGTATATGTGCTTGAGATCCTCAAGTTCAGGCGCTTGGATGCGATTCGTCTACGGCGGCTACGCCCGGACGTGTCACCAGCGGAGATCGACATGGATGTGGCGAAGCAGCTGGAAACCGGCGAATTTGAGGCGGTGTCGCACGCCGGGGAGCCTGAGGTTCATGTGCGCGAGGGCGTTGTGGATGTGGGGGTTGAGCAGCGCGTCAGCCAGCGTCAGGTGGATCAGAACGGCGTACGCACAAGCGAGGAGCGTGGCAGCGCACAGGCGCCGATTGCCGCTGACAGCAGCTAGCGGCAGCGCCCAGATCGCATACCACGGCAGTACCCATGCCGTGGATGCCAGCAGTGCAAGCGTGCTCCAGCCGGCCGCAACGCGCCAGTCCGCTCCGCGTGCCGTGCGCCACAGCTGGAGGATCAGCACGACCAGGAAGCCTGCGATGAACAGCTCGCGCCACCAGCCGGGCGTGCCGCTCAGCCCTACCAGGCGGGCAGTCTCGGCGGGGATGCTGTGGGTTGCGACAAGCTGCTGTTGCTCGCCGATCGCGCCTAGGAATCCGAGGGCGTGCAGGCCAAAGCCGATCACCGCAACCACTGCCAGAGCCAATACCGCCGCGCCGGCGCCCAGTGCCACCCGCACACGCTCGCGGGCGTTCGGCGGTGAGAGGATCAGAAACGGCAGCGCCAATCCCGCGGTCAGCTTGATGCCTACGCCCGCCACCAGCGCACTGGCGCCAGCGCGCAGACGCGGAGTGCTTCCCGCGCTTGCCGCGGTCAGCGAAATTGCCGCTGCCAGCGCCAGGAACAGCAGCGTGTCGTTGTGGGCGCCCCCCTCGGCGAGCACCAGCATCACCGGATTTAGACCCGCGAACGCGACCGCCCATCTCACTGAGCGGCCGAGCCGTTCAGCTGCCCGCGCGATCAGCGCGAGCGCACCGAGACTCGACGCGATCGCGAGCGACTTGAATGCCCACAGTCCGCCGGCGAGACCCAGCGGTGTGACCGCATAGCTGAGGAGCGTGAACAGTGGGCCGTAGGGGGAGTTCTGAAACGGCCAGCCGATGAACCGGAAGACGGGGTCGGTTGGCGCTTCGGCAGGGACGTGCGTGTAGGGGTCCAGCCCATGCAACGCGCCCAGACGCGCAAATGCCAGATAGCCGAATACGTCTTGAGAGATCAGCGGCGGCCCGAGTAGCAGGACCACGTTCGCCGCCACGATTGTGCCCACCAGCGCCCTCATCGGCAGCCATCTTGCGCCCACCAGCACGAGCGCGTAGCTTGCGCACATGATCAGCATCAGCGTCTGGAACGTGCCCCCGCGCAGGTTCGTGCCCACCCCGTGTAGAGGGCCTGCCAACCAGGTTGGCCAGCCGCCGGTACGACCTGGGACGTACTCAGTGGGCGTCGCCGCGGCGCCTGCGCTGATCAGGAAGACCGTCGTGAGGACGCCCACCAGCCCAAGAGCGCCCAGGGCTTGCACAACGCGCGTAGGAGTTTGTGCGCCCATCTCCACATGCGCGTTTTCCGGCGGCTGGCCGGCGATACGCACGGTCGGGGTAGGGGCTGCAGCCGGTATGCTGCCCATTGTTGCGTCTCAGCGACCGGCAGGCATCCAGTGCTGCCGATAACCTGACAACATACGTGTGTCTTCGGGGGACGCCACCGAGACGGCACATTC
Source organism: Solirubrobacteraceae bacterium (assembly GCA_036513795.1). Taxonomy (GTDB): domain Bacteria; phylum Actinomycetota; class Thermoleophilia; order Solirubrobacterales; family Solirubrobacteraceae; genus Palsa-744. Next base: position 10,089 of record DATBYJ010000116.1, read on the forward strand.
CTGCTCAGCTCAGCTCATTTTACGGCAGCTCAGCACCTCCTCTAT
>DATBYJ010000117.1:0-3855 GCA_036513795.1 Solirubrobacteraceae bacterium
CACCCGGAGAGCTATCGTCCGTTAGACGTCGCAAGCACCTAATTGGCCGATTTTTCGGCGCTCCCGGCGCAGAACCAGGGCATATTGAAAACCCGATGGAAAACGTTCCCTATGGAGCCTACCGGGATCGAACCGGTGACCTCCTGCTTGCAAAGCAGGCGCTCTCCCAGCTGAGCTAAGGCCCCAAGACCCCTTAATATAAGGCTTGCAGAGCGGATTTCCCGCGTGCGGCTCCAGCGCCCGGAGGAGATGCCGTCAGCTTCGACCCGAACGGCAATCTGGTCGTTCTACGCTTGCCCCTACTCGAACGAAAGTCGCTCCTGCCCGGGAATGTCCTCTGGTGCAAGCTCACTGTCGGAAGAGCCAGGTTGCTCCCATTCAAACGACCCCTCTTTGGGCAGCTCCTCGTTGTACGCCGGGCTCACGCCGCCTCCAACCGGACCAACAGGGTGCGCAGCGCTCGCCACATGCGCGTCTTCCCCTAGAACCGTCCGCATGTCCAGCTCGGCGGTGTCCTGACCCACACCACCTAGATTCGCCATCCGCGGATCGACCTCATTGTGACCCTCGGCGGCGGCATCGTCTGACATGAAGTCGGCGTGCATGACACCTGTGTCCGGTGCGTGTGTCAAGCCGGGGTCCTCGCCTTCCAACGAGGCGTCCTCGTCCGGATAGACCGGCGCCAGGGCCTCCAGCTCATCGCGCTCTACCGCTGCCGGGTCGGCGCCGCTTCGGCGCTTGAGCTCCAGGTGTTCGCGTATGGCGTCGTCGAGCAGTCCCATGCCGCTGCCAAACCATACTGCGCCCGCCGTCGGTCGTTCTGCGACTACACTTCTCACGTCGCAGCGTCCACTCCTGCCGATGTGTGCGGGGCTATAGCTCAGTTGGGAGAGCGCGTGGATCGCACCCACGAGGTCGGGGGTTCGAGTCCCCCTAGCTCCATCGCCCCAGAAGCCCTGCACACGCGGGGCTTCTGTGCGTTAGCGACCGTCGATAAGGCCGAGCCGATAACGCCCCACACCTCCAACCAACGAGCGCCCTGCGATACAGTCGAAACCTCGACCAGGAGGAGGGGAAATGGCCATCAGCGCAGACATGCCCAGGTCCGTCGCCCACGGGATCGACGGTCTGCAAGCACTCAAGGATCAGGTGGTAGGGCCAAGCCCGTGGCGCGAGGTCACGCAGGAGATGGTCAACCAGTTCGCTGAGCTGACTGGCGATCATCAATGGATCCACACGGACGTTGAGCGTGCCAAGCTCGAGAGCCCGTTCGGCACCACCATCGCCCACGGGAACCTCACGCTCTCGCTGGTCGATGGCCTGCGCCAGGACCTCAGCGACTGGAGCGGCTTCAAGCTGGGCGTGAACTACGGCTGGAACAAGGTCCGCTTTCCGGCCCCAGTCATCGTCGGAACACGCGTGCGCTGCTACGCGCAGCTTGTCGAGGTGTCCGAGGTCGGTGGCGGCTGGTACCAGGTCGTCACTAGGTTCACCGTCGAAGCCGACGGCACTGAGAAGCCCGTATGCGTCGCCGACAGCGTGGGGCGTGTGCTCGTAGACACCGCGCAGTAGCTGGCTGCTTGCCCATAGCGCGCGTCCGAGAGCGGCTGATGCTCCGGGTCTCACTAACGCGGCTGCGTGAGGTCGTACACGGTCTGGCCGCCGATTTTCATGGACTTGAAGTGCGCCTCCACCCAACTGGTGATCGAGCTGGTGCTGGACGCACCACCGCCACCTCCTGGCCCTGTCCCAGTGATGGCAGCCGGCCTGCTGGCGATACCACCCGGCCGTGAGCTCGATCCAGCGCCCGGCGCTCCGCCCATGCCACTGGAGGCGAAGTAGTAGTGGATCTCGCCTGCCGCGACGTAGCGCTTGAATTCGGTCAACGTGAGGTTGCCGCCCTCGTTGTTGAAGCCGCCGATCGCCATCACCGGCTCGCCACCGGTCGCGAGCTCGAGCGACGCCGCGCTCTGGGAGCCTGACACCGCCGCTACCCAGCGAAACTTGCGCGCGTCGCTCTCCAGGGCCTGCTTCAGCGCTGGGCTCACATCCGTTTGACCGCCGGCGCCGCCACCGCCAGGCAGAGAGCCGGGTGTGCTGGATGACCCTGGGCGCGCGCCGCCAGCGCCATCGGGAAAGCCACCTGCCCCGGGAAAACCGCCCGCCCCACGGGGGCTACCTGCCCGAGGAGCGCCGCCCGCCCCCGGGCCGGGTGCCCCTGCAGATCTTGCGCCCGGCACTCCTCCGCGACCACCGCCCATGCTCGAGCCGGGACCGGCGGACGGGATCGAGCCGGTGTGGGCCGTTGTGAGCGTCTGCGCTGAGTAGGCGGCCGGTCCGGACAGGCAGGCCACCACAGCAAGAACGGCTGTGACGATCGATGCGTGGCGCCCGAACCGCCGCAGGACGGGTGCGGCGAGCATGCCGCACACCGCAATGGCCGCGCTCGCGGGAATCAGCACCCGCATCCACGGTTCCCATTGCGGTGTGCGGTCGAGCAGCACCCAAGCCCATGACGCGGTGAGCGCCACCGCCAGGGCCGCGACCACCCTGGCGAACAGCGTGTGGCGCTCCCGCCACAGCAGCACTCCGCCAATCGCAACCAGCGCGGCGATTGCCGGCGCCAGCGCAACCGTGTAATAGGTGTGGATCACGCCGCTACCAAAGCTGAACACCACGGCGCTCACCAGTAGCCACCCGCCCCACAGCAGCAGTGCCGCACGGGTGCGGTCGGTACGTGGTGCGCGACGACTCAGCCACAGGCCCGCGATCAGCGCCAGCACGGCCGCCGGCAAGAGCCAGGAGGCCTGCGCGCCCATCTCGCTGTCGAACAGCCGCAGCAGTCCTGTAGGACCACTGAAGTTCGCTCCGCCGCCGCCCGCGCCGCCGGGGCCGCCTGCACCGAAGATCCGTCCCAGACCGTTGTAGCCAAAGATCAGGTTGAAGATATTGTTGTCGGGCGAGCCGTCGATCATCGGCCGCGAGGAGACCGGCCATAGGGCCACGATCGCTACCCACCAGCCGCAGCTCATCACGATCGCGGCTGCTCCCGAAAGTATCTGCCAAAGGCGTCTGCGCAAGGTCGTAGGCGCCGCCACCACGTACACGAGCCCGAACGCCGGCAGCACCAGGAATGCCTGCATCATCTTCGCCAGGAAGGCAAACCCGATCATCGTGCCCGCCGCGATCACCCATCGCGTGCTCGCACCCTCAACAGCGCGTACCAGGCAATAGGCTCCTGCCACGAGCAAACAGACGAGCAACGCGTCGGGGTTGTTGAAGCGGAACATCAGCGCTGCCACCGGCGTGATCGCAAGTAGTGCACCAGCCGCCAGACCCGCACCAACTCCGAACCAGCGCTTGACCGCGGCATGTAGCAGCGCGACCGCCGCCACACCCTCGAGTACTTGCGGGACGAGCATGCTCGAGCTGCTGAAGCCGAAGATCCGCCCCGAGAGCTCCATCACCCACAACGACGCCGGCGGCTTGTCCACAGTGATGAAGTTCGACGAGTCGATCGAGCCGAAGAACATCGCCTTCCAGCTGTTCGTGCCTGCCTGGACGGCCGCCGCGTAGAAGCTGTTGGCGTAGCCCGAGGCGCTCAGGTCCCACCGGTACGCGACAGCTGTGCACACGAGCAGTGCGATCAGTGCGGGACGCGCCCACGTCGGCTCGGATCGTTCCTCGGCCTGACCCGACGCGCCCGCACCGGCGGCACTGGCGGAGACGGACCGCGGTACTTCGGTGCGGCTGTGGTGGAAGTGGGTTGCGTTCATGGGCACACCCTGCTGGGCGACCCTGGCAGCTGTCAGCCGAAAGGCTGACAGCTTGCTGAGAGCCACTGCCCACGGCCGA
>DATBYJ010000118.1:0-18501 GCA_036513795.1 Solirubrobacteraceae bacterium
TGGTCGCGCTCGTGCTGGTGGTCGTACTGGGCGTGGTTTTGGCGGTCGTGCCGGTGACGGTTGCCTGTGCCAGCGGCTGTGCGCACAGCGCGAGTGCGTGCGAGCGCAGGTTGTCGATGCCTTGGCGCAGTGTCTGGCGTAGGCCCGCGTCGACGGTGGTGGGCAGTTCGTTGAAGTCCTGTTCGGTTGTGCTGATCGTCGCTTCGGTGGCCGAGCAGTCGCCGTTGCCGGTTTCCGCCGCCTGAGCGACCGCTTCGAAGTCGCTCTGCAAAGGACCCGCGTCAGCGAGCGGGATCAGCTTGCCGCTTGAGCTGCCGCAAGCGGCGATCGACAGTGCCGCGGCTACGCCGAGCAGGCCGGCAAGCAGCCCGCTGGCGCTGATGCGCAGCCTCACTGACCGTACTCCAGGCGCTCTGCCAGCGAGTCGGGCAAGCGCGCCGCACGGATGGCGGCCGCCGCACCCGCGACGTCGTAGTCGGCTCGTTGAAAGGAGGCGGCCATGCCGTCGAGGTCTAGCAGCAGCCACGATGCTCGCGGGTCGCCGTCGCGTGGCTGCCCGACGCTGCCCGGGTTCAGCAGCCATTCGCCCTCAGCCAGGTCGAGCTGTGTACCAGCACGGCGCGGCTCGCCCGTGGCCAGCTCGCCGTCGTGGCGCACGAACGACAACGCCACATGGGAATGGCCGATCAGGCAGATGCGCTGCCCCTGCGCGTCCAGGCACAACTCTGCAAGCAGCGCTGAGAGCACGTACTCCCAGACGGGGTCACGCGGGCTGGCGTGGAAGAGGCCAACCGCCTCCTCCTCACCCCGCGGGGTCAGGCCTTTCAGGAACTCCAGGTTCTCCGGTGCGATCACCTCGCGCGTCCACTGCGCGGCCATGCTCGCGCCACGGGAGAACTCATCGAGCGCGATCTCCCCGGTGACGGCCAGGTCGTGGTTGCCCGCCAAGCACACTGCGGCATGCTCGCGTGCCAGCTCCACACACGCATCGGGCTCGGCGCCATAGCCGACGAGGTCGCCCAGGCACCACAGCTCGGCCGCATCGCTTTCGGCGATCGCATCGAGCGTCGCTTCGAAAGCGTGTCTGTTGGCGTGAATATCGGAGATGACCGCGACCTTCATCCTTGCAGGGTAGGAACACCGTGGCCGCTCATGCGTTCCACGCTCGCTGTTGCTGCAAGAGTCCAGCCAGCCCCAAGCGGCCGCAGTGTGGGCACCCACGTGGCTCTAGACGGGCTCGGACCCTGGCTCGCTTCCGCCGTACTCGGGCAGGTTCTTGATGCCCTCGCGGGCGCTCCACTTCGAGTAGTTGTCCTCCATCGCGTCGATCAGCTCGCGCATGAAGCGTGCTGACAGGTTGACGCGAGAGACGACGACGCCGGGAACCTCGTCGGACTCGACCTCGTGGTCGACACGGGCAAAGGTGACGGTGAACTCGTAGTCGGAATGGCTGACGTTGGCGAAGTTGGCGTATACGCCCCCCATGATCTCGGGGGACAGATGGATGTTTATGTGGCGCTCGGCGCCTGAGTCTTGGTCGTTCACACAGCTAGTATCGCAATCGCCGCCCACCGACCCATGACCGAGCCCGAACCCGCCAACCACGACGCATCCACGCAGCCGCCTGCGGATACGGCTGCGACGCCGCTGGAGCGTCTGCGCGCTGCTGTGGTCGCCGCTGCCGAGGGGCTCGCCGGCGAGGGGGCAGGTGGCGGGCAGATCATGCTGGAGCGTCCACGCCGGGCCCAGTTCGGCGACTACTCCACCAATGCCGCGCTGCTGCTCGCCCCCGGCCTCGGTGGCGCCCCTCGTGACGTTGCCGAGCAGCTCGGGCAGGCGCTGCAGGTGCGATTGGGAGCAAGCCTCGAGCGTTTCGAGGTCGCGGGGCCGGGCTTTCTCAACCTGTTCCTGTCGGACTCCTGGCTGACGGGCGCGCTCGCGCAGGCGCTGGCGGCCGGCAATGAGTTTGGCGCTGGCACGGTGGGCGAGCCACAGCGTGTACTGGTCGAATTCGTGTCCGCCAACCCCACGGGGCCGATGCACGTGGGCCACGCGCGCAACGCCGCGTACGGCGATTCGCTCGCGCGCATGCTGGCGCTGCAGGGCCATCGCGTGGAGCGTGAGTTCTACGTCAACGACGCCGGCTCGCAGGTGCGCAAGCTCGGCGAGTCGATCCAGGCGCTGGCGCGCGGGCTGCAGGTCCCAGAGGATGGCTACAAGGGCGACTATGTGGTCGAGCTCGCAGCCCGGATCCCAGATGCGGCGAACGGCGAGCCGGGGGCGCTGGGACACGCGGCGGTGGCAATCATGATCGACGGCATCAAGGCGTCGCTGGAGGGCTTTGGCGTGGGGGAGTTTGACGTGTGGAGCTATGAGACGGCGCTCCACGAAGGCGACCCCAGCCCCGTTGCGCACACGCTGTCGTTGCTCGAGCGGCAGGGACACACGTTCACCAGCGAGGGTGCTCTGTGGCTGCGTACCACCGACTTCGGCGACGACAAGGACCGTGTGCTGGTGCGCTCGAGCGGCGAGCACACGTACTTCGCCTCGGACATCGCCTACCACCAGGACAAGCGTGAGCGCGGCTTTCAACGTCAGATCGACGTGTGGGGTGCCGACCACCACGGCTACGTGCTGCGCATGAAGGCTGCATATGAGGCCCTTGGCGGCGACCCCGATGAGCTGGAGCTCCTGATCATGCAGCTGGTGCACCTGATGAGCTCCGGCGAGCGCGCGCAGATGTCAAAGCGCGCGGGCGAGTTCGTGAGCCTGGATGACCTGGTGGCAGAGATCGGCGTTGATGCCGCCCGCTGGTACTTGCTGGCGCGCTCGCACGACACGACAGTCGATCTCGACCTTGATCTGGCAAGGCAGCAGTCCAATGAGAACCCCGTGTATTACGTGCAGTACGCGCATGCGCGTATCGCATCGATGTTGGCCAAGGCGGGGCCGGAGCGGGTGGACGCGGCCGTCGCCGCGGTGGCGGATGCGGCGCTCGAGCTCTCGGGCGATACCCCGTCGCAGGGCGCGCAGCGTGAGCCATTGCACGTGACTGAGCGGGCGCTTGTGTTGCAGCTGCTCGCGTTCCCCGCGGAGCTCGCCGAGGCTGCGGAGCGGCGCGCGCCACATCGCATCGCGGCCTATGCGCTGGAGCTGGCACAGACGTTCACTGCCTTCTATCGCGACTGCCATGTGGTGGGCGTGGAGCCCGAGGCCGTGGAGTCCTTGCGGATCGCCTTGTGTGTGGCCAGCGCCAGCACGATCGCGCGCTGCTTGGGGCTGCTGGGCGTGAGCGCGCCCAATTCGATGTAGCTCAGTCGAAGCGCGCGAGGTCCGACTCGAGCCTTGCCGCGTCGGCTGCGCTGAGCGTCGCCGCGGCGGAGGTCGCGATCGCCGCCTGGGCACGGGCGTGGCGGCGCCAGCGAGGCAGCACCACAGCGAGCGTGGCGAGCAACGCAAGTACCACGGCAAGCGGAACCAGGTATGCGGTGAGGTCGAAGCCGTGGGTGCTCGGCAGCCCGAGAACGGTGGGGCCGTATTGAGCGACCAGCGAGCGCTTCACTTCAGCTTCGTCCTGTCCTTTGTCGATCAGGCCCTGGATATATTCCCGCTCGAGCTTTGCCTGCGGGGACTCGGCCACCATCAGCGGGATTTTGCAGGTGACGCACATCACCTGACGCTCGATGATCGGTAGCGTCGTGCGCGGCTTGACATGCGGGGTGTGCGCGGCGAAAGTGACCCCCGCGGCGTGAGCTGCCGATAGCCCAAGCGCTCCGCTTGCGGTCTTGCCAAGCGCCCCGTCAAATTCGCCAAAGGCTCCGCTGCTGGCCAGCGCAGCGAGCACGAGCACCGCGAGCAGCTTGTGCGCAGAGCTCATGAGCTTTCCGCCAGTGCGACCGCGTGTTTGAGGAACGACGGTCCGATCTCCCCGCGCGAGATCGCCACGATCTTGCCCTGGCGGTTGATCACGAAGCTCTCCGGCAGCTGGTCGGTGCCATAGGAGTGCGCGAACGTGCCGGTGTTATCGCGCAGGTTGGTGTACGTGAGGTGGTAGCGACGCACGAAGCTTTCCGAGTCGGGCGACGCGTCCAGGTAGGTCACCCCCAGCACGGTCGCGTCGTGCGCTTGCAGGCGACGTTGCGCGCTCTCCAACAGCGGCGCCTCGATCTGGCACGGTTCACACCAGGAGGCCCAGAAGTTCAGGATCACGACCTTGCCCTTGAGCGCCGCCAGCGAGCTGCGGCCGTTGCCGCCAAGCACTGGCAGCGAGTGCGTTGCATTGGGCGCCAACGGGTAGTGCCTTTGCGCGACCAGCTCGTCCAGTGTGCGGCTAGCCGACTGCGCTGAGACGCCATAAACCAGCAGCGCGATCACGCAGGCGCCCGCGAGCGTGGCGAAGATCGGCAGGACGCGGCGTCTCACGACCGCTTAGGTTAGATGGCACGGCGCTATCTCGGCTACAGCTGATGGCATTGGCTCAGATGATGTCTAGCCGAGCGCTGGCAGATTTCCACCCGTAGTGTCGAATAGTCAGACGATCGCGGGAGCGCCGCCATCATTCTTCAGAACCCCGTTCACGGACGCGCCCAAACAGCGGGCCGCGTGGTTCGGGCGTTTCTTCTGCAGCCGGCGCCGCACAAGTATCCACTCCATAAGCGCCCAGCGCTCGGCGCGTTTGGTCCGGCTGAGACCGTGCTCGGAGGCCATGGAGTGGTCAGACGGCGTCGCGCCCGTGCCTCTCGCGGTGCACGCCGATGTAGCCGCAAGCCCGTAGAATCGAGACAGTGCGGCGGTAGCTCAGTTGGTAGAGCGCAAGCTTCCCAAGCCTAACGCCACTAGCATCGAAACCCCCGTGAATCCAGCGGTCGCGGGGGTTTTCTGCTGTTCGGAGCGATGACCGTTGTACGCCACTAGATGCTGTTCGTCGTCGCTCGGGCACAATCTCGGGCACAATGATCACGAAGATGGGGGCTGTCCGATCGGGACCTGTGAGCATGCCCTCGTCGGCAACTACCACGGCGTCTCAGCCAAGTGGCGGCAGTCCTGGCGCTACAACCAACCGCGACCGCGCGGGCGGTCGATGTTCGCCGAACCGCTCAGACGCTCAGCCGAAGCTCAGATGTCGGTGTAGTCGCAGCATTCGGCCGCAGTGGGGCGTACTCTGGCGTCGTGCCAGAGACACAAAAGCAATGGATCAAGCGGCTGGAACGAGAGGGTTGGAGCTTCGGCCGTGGAAACAAGCACCAGGTCAAGATGACCAAGCCCGGCTACCGACCGATCACGCTGCCAGAGCACAAGCGCCGAGCCTACTCAAAGGGCCTCGAGGCCCAGCTACGGCGTGAGGCTGACCTAAAGGACGGCACGACTTGAGTCGATCCGTATCATGGAGCTATGAGCGCGACTAAGCAACTGCATGTAAATGTCCGCCATGAGGACGGGTCTTTTTGGGCGACCGTTGAGGAGTTCCCCGGAGTCTTCGCTACGGGCGACAACCTGGATGAACTTCGCGAGAGCCTTGAGGAGGGCATCTCTCTTATGCTCGAACGGCCTGACGGGGAGGTTCCCATCGTGACGATCCAACCACTGGATCTAGCGTCCGTCGAGGCCACCGCCAGCGCCGAACTCGTCTTCGCCTGATAGAGCCTGCGCGGCTTTGGCGCGCGACGGTCTCCAAGTTCCGCGGGAACGCCTCGCCGTCACCTGAGTAGGCCCCTTGGAACGCGTGCGGCGAGCCCACGCGTTGCGCGCAGCGTCCCACTCTTGGTCCGCTATGGCGTGCTCAGACTCGCCGTGCTCGTCTCGTTCAGCGCGTTCCGCTCACTGCACTCGCCCTACTCCTGCTGGGTAGGCTCCTGCTCCATGTCAGTCATCAGTTCTCGGTCTAGCGGCCGCGCTTGCGTGTGGTGCGGAGGCATGCCGGTAACAGCCGAGCATGTCTGGCCGCAGTGGATCGCCAAGTACGTGCCGCAAACCGAAATTAAGGCCGAGCACTACGTCCTCACCGAGACCGAGGGGGAGGCGCAGACCACCGAGTTTCGCGGTGAGCGTGTGCCGTTCACCACCGAAGCAAGGTGCGTATGCAAACCCTGCAACGAGGGCTGGATGGCGGAGATGGAGCACACCGCCGAGCACGAGCTGCACGCCATGATCGAAGGACGGTCCCAGACGCTCCACGAGTGGCGGCAGACCATCGCTGCGACGTGGGCCTTCAAGACCGCGATCATGGTCGAACAAGCCCACGCAACTGACCGCGCGATACCGAGCGAGTTCTACCCGCTGTTCTGGCGCTACCTGACGCCGCCGCCGTACTCGCAGGTGTGGCTCGGCATGTACGCAGGCGGCGAATCTCCCCACTTCTACGGGCGAGGTCAGTTGCGCTTCCTTCTAACGACGCCTGAGGGTGTCTCGGTACCAAACGACCTCACAGCGTATGGAGCAGTCCTCCAGGTCGGCGCGCTCGTCTTCCGGCTGTTTGGGCATCTCGTGAAAGACGGGCCAGTCAGCGTCCCAACGGGTGAAATCGCTCGCTCTCTCATACAGATCAGGCCGACAGTCCCCGCGCCGAGTGGCCCCCGGAGCTGGCGGCGAACGACAACGGGCTGCATATCCTTGGCAAGTCGATGGGCGATATTCCGCCTCCGGCGGGCGTCTCACCAGGCGTGCCAGCGATCCCGCCAGGCAGGCATTAGCGTGCGCCCGTGCTCTATAGCAACCCGATAGCGGCGATGGATCGTCAAGGCTGCTCGCGTCGAGTGCCGCAGACGTCGATTATGAGCCTACCTTTTGCGGCGCTGATGCTGAGAACGGCGCTCTAACGCAGTTTGCCCGCAGCGGAGCGTGTGATGCCGGCGTGCTTGGCGACGTGCGCGAGCCGCATACCCTGCTGTAGCGCCCCCTGGACAAGTTCACGACGCGCCTTGATCGCTGCCTTATACGGCCCGCTGTAGCGCTCGACCTCTTGCCGCGCTGCCTGTAGCTGCTCGTTCGTAACGATCACCTGGTGCGTTCCTCCAACCGTGCGCTTAGAGAGTTTTGTCAACTAGGTATACAGAAGTCTAGAAACCGCCTTTATACACAGCGCTGACACAAATGACGAAACCCACGTCTAGGAGCGCTAGACGATGATCGACAGCAGTCATGCACCAACACCAGCTACAGCGCTATAGCCACCCGCCGGGCAAGCAAACGCGAGCCTGCGCGTCTGACTGACGGCCGGATCGCCACGCACGCGGCACGTACGCCAGCGGTGAGTGTGCGTGCCGTGCTGGCTGCCACCGATCTAGCCGCGAGCGTCGATCGAGAGCTCAGACGCCCGCTAGACGCCTGAGCGTCCGCGTTTATACGGCGCTCGGGCACAGAGTCGGGCAGAGACAACGCCTGTGGACGGGCATCGCGTGGGGAAAGCCCAGCAACTACGGGCGATCACGACAACCTGAGCGCAAGCTTACGCAGCCTGCGCTCGCGATCAGCAGCGACGTTTAGACAGCGCTGGTGTTGGATCACTGTTGCCATTGCTGACATCGACACACGGTCACTATGGCTGACGTGACATGCAACGCAAAGCGAGTGCGCGCAAAGGCGAAGGCTGCGCGCTTGCAACGTGACATTGCAATGAGCACACATCGCACACCCGCAGGGGGTGCAAGACGAAAGGGTTATGAGTTCTCCCGTGTGAGGGGACTCCTTTGAGATTTGCTCAGCGAACGCGCGTCTTCTGCTGGCTGGTTGACCCCCGTACCCGTGTTGTGGGTGGAGTCCCGTGGCTGGTTGGGTTTTGGGTGGCTAACGCGCGTCGTGGCGACCAGGGTAGGCTTCGCAGGCATGTCTGATTTGTACGCAAGGACGGTCACTCAGTTGCGGACGATGACGGCGCTTCATGGTGCCGAGGGGTCCGGGGGATATGTCGGGCCCGCGGGCCGCGAACTAGAGGATCCTTGTTTGGTTGCACTCCGCGACCTGGGGTTAGAGGCAGGCAGCTCTGTTGCTATCGAGGCCGTGGTGGCGGCAGGCGCCGGGTGGCTTTTGGACGTGCTACTCCAACGCGCCCTTGAGACGTTGCCCGATGACGAGCAACTGATCGAGGTTGAGTATGGCGTCATCAAGAGGCGTGGCGATTGCTCGATCGCCGAGCAGCGCCGGGCAGCGGATCTGCTCATTGAGACCACGGCGGTACAGAAGGAAGTACTTGAGCTCATTGACGAGGCGCGCGAGAATGGCCTGGAAATCCCGGATCGTCTCCTGAGACACCTTGGCGGGAAGAATCAGATAGCGCTTATCCAGCGTCGGAACGAACTGCGAGAGCTTGTGAAGCGATAACGGCGCCGTGTGCGCGACGGTACGCCTAGCGGTGGATGGGGAGCAGGGGGGTTGCGGGGGGGTTGTTGCTGCCGCGTCGCTTGCGTGGTTGCTGTGGTGGTGGTGTGCTGGCTGGTGGTGTGGGTGGCTCGGGTGGGAAGCGCCAGCGGTCGCCGATCTTGACGCCCCCCACGTCGGTTGGGTGTCGGTAGATGAGGCTGGGGGATACGCCGAGCTGCCGGGCCTTTGCATCGACGCCGATCCAGGGTTTTTCGGCTGCTGGCGGCCGCTGCGCGAGTATGAGTTCTGCGGTGCGCCGGGCGATGGCCTCGATTTCGGCTGGCCCGATCACGCCGCTTGCTGTCTCCCTAGGGCCCAGAGCGTGATCTCGGCTCGTGGGCCGTGCTGATCGGCGGCGAGCTTATGACAGCCACTTAGGCAGGCGAGCTGGGAGTCGTCGGTGAACGCTAGGCCGTTGAGCGCGTCGAGCGCCGCCTTGACGAGGTTGTCAAGGTCGCTGCGGGGGTTCGCGCCATAGAACTGCGCGGACATCGTGAATGGTGCGCCGCTGAGGGTTGGGCGTCCGGCCGTCATCCACTCGGCCTGCACGAGCGAGCGATAGTCGCGACTGCGCTTCGGCAGGTAGTGCCGGCCGCTGCTCGTGCGGGAGCGCTGGAGCGGCAGCGGAATGCCCCACACCGTGAGCTGTAGCCGGTCGCTCACCGCGCGCACTCTCTCCATCTCATGGGTACGACCAAAACGATATATACGACCGAACCCCTCATGTGGGCGGCCTTTGGTCGTTTAGGTCGTACTCGCTGGCGACCCATCGCTCTGTCGGGCGTCCTACGTCGCCGGGGTCGTTGTGCGCGGACGCTAGCTCGTATTTTGCGAGGTAGAGGACTATCGGCTCGATGTTCTTGTTGCGCCCGAACAGGTCCCTGATCTCGGTCCTTGTGCGCCCCTGGTGTGTGCTCTCGCGGATAAACGAGAGTGCCCGGTCCGCATCGGGATAGCCGGATGCCTCGCCGAAGATCAGGCGCACGGATGCCTCGCAGTAAGCCCACACAGCCAAGGCGCTCTCTAGGTGTTCGGCGCGGATCTCGCCGGCCGTATCAAGTAGCGCGTAGATCAGCGACAGCCGGCGTACCTGGGGCGCTCCGCGTGCGACGATCGCGCCGCTAATACCCGGCTGGTCGCGTGTCAGCCGCTCGTAGCTGTCTTCCCACATCTTCCATGCCGCTGCGTCAAAGTCCATGCGTTGCTGCACGCTTGCGGCGGTCTTCGCTTGGCGTAGCCAGTCGGCGATCTCGTCAAGGTCGCGCTCAGCGAGTTCCCCACCGCGCGGAAGTAGCTTCGAGCGCCGCGAATACACCCACAGGAACCTGTTGGAGAAGCCGTTGGCTGCCTCTATCTCCGTCAGCTCGCGGCGCAGCTCGTCGGCTGTCGTGTGCGCGATAATCGACAACATCGCGCCCGTGGCTTTGCCGGGGTCGTTCTTCGACATGGAGCGTGCGTCGCCGCTATCCCATAGCTCGCGAATGACAGGCGAGAGCGTGTTCGCCTGGCGATTCATCGACCGGAGCATCCTGCTCATCTCTGCCTCTTTGACGAGCACGCGCTTATCGGTTACGCCCTCGTCAACGAGTTCCTCGAATGGCTCGCCATCAGGGCGCCCCTGCTTTTTCGGCTGCACCATTTTGTAGATCGGATCGCGCACCGCCCATATCAGCCCCTCACCACTGGAGAGACCGTTGCCAAGGTTTCGTACCCAGTCGGCATCTGTGCGCTCAAGTACCTGCCTGACGCGGCCCCAGCTCGTGCCCTTACGGCCGCTCGATGTGTCGCCGACAATTCCGAGATAGAGATTGCCCGGATGCTCGTTGCCCTCGATCAGGACATGGGGGTCCCGGCCGAATAGGTTGCCCGCAGCACACAGGAACTGGAGAAGGAGTGCGTTTGGATCAGCCTCGGTGTGTGGCTCGACGCGACGTACAAAGTCACCGGCCAGCCCGCGTAGGGCGATGTCATCCATTACCGGCACACCGTCCGGTGGCTTGTGGCCGTTGACGGTGACGACGTGAAGCGCAGGGCGCTCGTCGTTAGGGGGCAGCTCAGCGGCGGGTCCGAATCTAGCGTCGGTCATCCTGCTCTCCGCTCCCCGCTAGAAAGCACACGACCAAAACGACTCCTGTCGATCTCATCTAGCGATGCGCTGATCTTTCGTGTGGCGAGCGCGTCAAGTAGGCACTCTTGGACCTCGTGACCAAGCCTGTCGCCGGCCGTCTCGGTGTATCTGTCTACCTGTAGATCGAGAAGCGCGCCGTCGAAGGTGGTGTCGGCGGTGATCTCGAGCGGTGTATTTCCCGCAGTCTTGAGGTGCCAGCGTAGTCCCGTGTCATACCTGCGGACGCTCGTGGCCTTCAGCGCCGTCATGCTGCCACCAGCCCGTATTCGTCACTGCCGGTGAACGGATCGCGGCCGGTGGTGGCGACCATGATGAGGACGCCGTGAAACTCCCTGCAAGCATTACAGAGCCCATCGCTGTCGAGGTCCCCTTTCGGTAGCGAGGGGAGTGATTTCCAACCACAGTTACGGCAGTGGCCCGGTTTTGACGCAACGGGATTGAGCTGAAACTGACCAGCATCTGCGCGCCGTTTCCGACGCGAGAGGGCCTTCCTACACCGATCCGAACCGCACGACAGCTGTCCTTTGCGCCCAGTGAACGGTTCGCCACACGCAGGGCACTCGCCCTGCTGTTGGGCGCTCATGGTTGCACACCCGGAACGCTCCAGCAGCGGGTATGACTAGAACTACCGGGAGGCTCATCGCCTCCCCGCGTATGGCCGGATGGGGATCTGCTCCTGCGCCCACCGGGCGACCGACGTGCGACGCGCCGGCCGCGTTGACGTGCGCATGCTCGGCTGCGGGGGCGTCGTGATCTCTGACGTGTCCGTGCTTCTGCTGCCGCCACGCTGCTGTTGCGGTGAACCCTACGCCCGCAGACTCGTTCCGCT
The DNA here is from genome assembly GCA_036513795.1 of Solirubrobacteraceae bacterium. GTDB lineage: Bacteria > Actinomycetota > Thermoleophilia > Solirubrobacterales > Solirubrobacteraceae > Palsa-744. The sequence goes on from DATBYJ010000118.1 coordinate 11,313, forward strand.
GCTTTCGCGCGAACCTCTGCCCGCTGCGGGGGCGATAGCTGTATGTCGCGCGCCGCAAGCAGCGTATTGGTGAGCTCCGCGAGCCGTGGCGCTCCTGCGTCTCCCGACGCGTATGCGCTGGCCGTGAGCCTTGCTGCCCCGATGGCGAGGACTAGCGAGCGATCGTGGTGTTCGGCGCAAATACGCACGAGTGTCTTCCACGTCTCGCTCCAGAGCGCCGCTTGGCGGGATGCCCCATCGGGGCCGGTTCGATGCTTCATGTCCCTGCTCCTTCGGTTCGGTTCTTGGGCAATCTGGCGCCCCACCCGAACGATAAACGAACCAGGCGACGTGGCCCGCAACGACTCGCGCCCTCACCGGGGGCGAGGGCGCGAACCGCAGATTTCAAGAACCGGCGACGAAGCCGTGACGAGGGGAACCAGTCCCCGTCTGCCCTGAGTTTACAGGGCATTCGGGCGCCCAGGATCTCTAGCGCCGTAGCCTCCCGCTACGCGTCGTCTCGTTCCATTCCGTTCCGTCTCGTTCCCTGATTTCGAGTGACACGCGCTCCACCTCTAGGGCCACAATTGGGCGAATGGAACAAGGACAGACGGGCGCGGAGCTCGCATCGCCAGAATCTCTCCAACTGCACGAATCGCCTTGGCTGACGCTCCGCGAGGCCGCTGCGTACGTGAGGACAAGCCCGAGATTCATCAGCAACCGCATCCGGGATGGGAGCCTTCCAGCGGCACGCCTCGGCGATGGTCCCCGTGCACGGATACGCGTCAGGCGCGAGGATGTGGACGGTCTTCTCGGGGTGGCCGCGTGATCTCCACCACCCAACTCCGCGAACGTTTGCAGACTCTACAGGCCGATCTTGACGGGCGGCTCACCTCGATCTGGCTGACGCCGCTGCTCCTCGACTTCGTGGTGCAGGCAACGCTAGGCGCCAACGGCGACGTGATTCTTACCGACGCGGCGACCACGTTCGAGTTGCTCGAGCGCGAGGCGGCCGAGCACGGCATTTGCGTCACGATCGCGGACGCCCAGGCGATCAGCGCGGAGCATGGGTGCGACATGCTCAAGGTCGCCGGCGCCGTTTGGATCTGTCGCCGCGTGACACCTAGTGATGTGCTGGCGGATGCGCTCGCCGGGCTCGAACAGGCGATGGTAACGCTGCTAGCGAAGCGTGCGATGGCCGCCGGGGCGGTGGACTGATGGCCGCAACCGCTGTGCTACCCCCCACGATCACGAAGACCTCGCCGCAGCCCAACTCGGGTGCGCGCAAGACGGCTGCTGCTGTTGCTCTTGGCGCTCCGCGCAGTGGGAGCGTCACTCGTGCGCCAAAGGCTGCTGATACACCGAAAATGCCAACGTCGGCGAAGGGAGCGGCGAAGCTACCACGCACGTCCTCCACAAAAGGCGCCACGAGTGGAAAGCAGGGCAATGGGGGAAAGCCAAGCGTATCCGCGGGGCGCCAAAGACTCACTCCGAATTACGTGGAAGGCGTGCTAACGGGCCGGCAGATACAAGGACTAGAAAAGAGATATGAAAGTAAACTAGAGGGCGCTGAACTTACCCCCTATCGCAATGAGGCTAGGGAAAACACTGCGAATGAACAAGGCGCCCAAGGACGCTATGCCCAGTACGCCGCCACTGACAACCAGCTGCTCTCCAACCTTACGGCGAGCCAAGAAGCCTCCGCTAAGACGACCGAGAACCAGGCAGCTGATAGCGCGCTACAGGCGGGTAAAGCCATCGAAACGAGCGGCCAGACACAAGCGTCGATGACGGGTGGCTACGTGTCGCCGGAACTCCGGGCCGAGCTGAACGCGGAGGCGAGCCGCCAGGTAGCAGCGGGGGAAGCTGGGAACACGTTCGCGCAGAGCACGGCGCAGGCCGGGTCGAACCTTTTGCAGGGCATTCGAGGCGCGGCGGCTTTGCGCTCCGTGGAAGGCGAGGGAAAAGTCGGGAACTACTTCCAGAAAAACGCCGCCCAAATCCAACAAAAGGAGTCCGAGGTTATACCGAAAGTGGCGGCGAGGGCAGCGGAATACGGCAGCAAGATCAGTAGTGAAAACGCGAAAGAGTACATAAACCTCAAGAGTCTTGGGATCAAAGCGCTCGCGAATCAGAGCAAGGAGACGCACGAAGCAGCAGAGAATCGTAAGTACGCGGTTGAAATCCCCCAACGCGAAGCGGATACCCGAAAGGCCGAAGTGGAAACGCTTGCGAAAGCACCTAATGGCTTCGATCAGTGGGCTAAGCGCGAAGAACTTGCCATCAAGAAACTGTCTTCCACCGACAAAGCGAAATATGACGAAGCCCTTTCAAAGATTAAAGAAGGGGGGCAGGGGTCTGTCGCTGACGGCCTGAAATACATGGGTAGCGTTGAATCCGCGATGGGTTATGCGAAAGCGTTTATCCAGCGTGAGAAAGCCGCCGAACCGCATGCTAGCACCCAGCAGATTTACACAAAAGTCCGATCACAGCTCCAGGCCGGCTCGGGTACTGGCAAGGAAGGTGAAGGCGGCAAAGGCTATGACCCCGCGATCGTCTCGGCCGCCATGAATCTAGCCGTCTATGGGCGTCTTGGGACCGTGGAAGCCGCGGAAGCAATGGCGCAAGGGCTAAACCCCGTACAGAAACCGGCATGGTTCAAAGGCGCCTAGCGGCATGGCAACACCAGCGGATATGAGTAACGCCGTAGTGGACGTGGAAGCATCCTGCCGGCTGCCCGTAGCCGCTGAGCAGTGCGGCGTCATAAGTTGCGGCGAGGGCAGCTAATGCCGCCACTAGGCGCGACCCGCGCACAGATCAAGGCGGCGGAAGCAAAGCCGTTGCCGTTGCCGAAAGCACCAGCGGGCGCACCACTGAGGAGTGGCTTGGCTGCGGGCTCGAAGTCTGCTGGAGTTGGCAGGCTCCCCGGCCTAACGGGCGGCATACCGAAGGCGTTTGAAGGTGCCCCGCGCGTCGCTACCGCGTTCAAAAACGTGCCGGCTGAAAAGCCCGCGCCGCAGTCGCACGGTGGAGGGGGTCTGCTCGGTGCACTTGAGTCTGCGGGGGCGGCGGTTATTCCGTCGATTGCCGCTGGCGCCGGAGGGGGCGGTCCGGCGCTAGCGAAGATCCTCAAGCCGGTTGTAACAAAGGGCGTGGCGATAGACAAAGCGATCGTGAAGAACCCCGGAAGCACGCTCGGGCACACTTTCACGTCGGTACCGGGAACTCTGAACGCTATGGTGATGGGGCCGGCGCGTACCGCGCTAGAGACGGGCGCGGAGCTGGTGAAAGCCGGCGAGCAGCACTACTTCGGCCATGCGCCCTCAGAGGTGCTTGGTGTGAAGGCTGGGCAGCCGGGCGAAGCGATCGGGTCGCTCGCACACTCCATCGTCGGCCAGTACAAAGAAGAGTACGGGCACAGTCTCGCTGAGGAACAGAGGCGCGCCGAAGCGAAAGGCTTCGCCCCGGAAGCCCTCGAAGCCCTGAGTGTCCTCGGGGGTGCGAGCGCGATCAGCGGCCGGGCGCTATCTGAGATGGTCGATACAGGCAAACTCGGCGCGTCCGACTTCGCCAAGGTGCAGGCGTACAGGGACGCCAAGACGCGCGCCCTGCAGTCGCCCACAGTCGAGAGGTTCCTCGAACGCAAGGACGAGTTGCCCTCCATACCCACACGCGGGCAGCGGTTGAAGGCTGCGATCCACGAGTCTGCAACGGAGCCACGCCCGAACCTGCGGCAGGCGTCGGGTGTCGAGTCGGCGTCGATTCAGCGCGGCGCGGCGGTTGTCAAACAGGACCGCTCGCCGAACCTGTTTCGTGCGTTTGGTCAGACGAAGCTGGATGATGCCCGCAGGGCCTACCAGCAGGCGTCGCTGCAGCGCGTCATGGACGCACGCAAAGCCATTGCTGACAACCCGCACCTGTCCCACGACCTGATCCCGCAGACGTTCGCGTCGCAGCTCGCCTACGACACGCGTAGGGGAGAGGTCACGCCGCTGTTGCAACGCGGCGGTATCACCCACGGACGGTTCGTTGGGGCGGAGCAGGCGCAGCGCATCGGCGCAGCGTATAGCAAGGGCGAGAACGTGCGAGGGCGGCGAGCCGTTGTTGACAGCTACACGCACACGTTCAACGATCTGCTGAAAAACACCACCAAACAGCAGAAGGCGGTCCTTGTTCATGCCAAGGAAGGAATGCTCGACTTGAACGACCCGGCGCGCGCAGCCGAGCAGCTACGCGAGATCCACGACCAGGCGATCGAGGGACGCGACCGGCTCACACTCCCGATCCAGCACGTCAAGAACGGCGCTGACGTTGCACGCGAGGCAGGCTCCGTCCTCGACTACATCGACAAGCACGGGGCGGACAGGGTATTCACCCCGGCGTTTGCTCGGCTCGTAGAAACCATCCCCGACGAGCGGCTGACCTCGTTCTCGAACCCTGTCCTACTCCAGCACCCCGACGAGGCGATAGCCCGCAAATATCTACCACAGCAGCATTTCCTCGCACAGTGGGCAGAGCGTCACCCCGACCACCCGGATGCACCCGCCACGAAAGCAGCCGTCGAGCAGATACACCGGCTGCTCGAGGAAGGCAAAGAGCTACGCAACAGGGCCGTGCTGTCGGACTCCCAACCCTTGCATGACGAGGCGACCGACAAGTTCGCGACCGCCAAGAACCTCGCCGACGAGAACGCTCGTGCGCACGGCCTGCCGACTGACCGGGCGTACATCCAGCACACCACGACACTCGACCGCAATAGCGGCCTCTACACGGTCGCTAACCGTGCGCCGGGCGACTACGCCAAGTGGGAGGGCATGCTGCAGAAGGCCGGCTACCGTTCGACGGACCCGGAGCTCGTCATGCGTGCGCTCGCCAAGTCCGTGCGCGACGACTTTAGCCAGAAAAATGTGAACGCCTTCAAAGCGCGGTTCGCGGTGAAGCTGCCGCGCACCGACATGACCGCAGGGCAGGTCGCGAAGTGGCTGGCCGACACGGGCCGTAACCCCGCCGACTTCCAGATCGTGCACCTCGGGAAGGTACGTGATGGCATCGGCGACCAGGCGGCAGCCGAGCATCTAGCGCACCTGAACAGCGACCCGGAGGCGCACGCCCGAGCCGTCGAAAAGCTCTGGCAGGAAGCGGCGGTGCATCCGGGCGACACGGCCAAGGGCGCTGATGCTGTCAACAAGGCTGCATACGACGAGATGGTGGCCTCCTACCATCAGGGCTCGGCGTTTCAGCGCGCCGGGGCGAAAGTGAAGGGCGAGGTTTCCAAACTGATCCTCGGAACCTCCCCCGGATGGCTCGCCACGATGGGGCTCGTCACCTACCCGGTGCAAAGCCTAATGGGTGGCGCTGGACCGTTCGACGCGCTCGCTCACTTCAAATACTACCGGAGCCTGTCACCGCTCGACAAAACCGCTTTCGATCAGATGTTCGGAGTGGACAGCCCGTTTCGCACTACCTCTCACGGCATCGACGCTGAACGCATGGGTAACGCGATGCCCGACAGCCTCGACGGGCTTGTACGCGGAATGAAGACGATCCGTGAATCACCGATGGGCAAACTGCTGTCCAAGGCGAACCCCGTCAAGGCGGTGATCGCAGCCGAGCGTATCCCTCGACGCGGCGCCCGGATCAACGTCGCGATGAAGGGGCTCAAAAACGAGGCGATCCGCCAGATGATGTCCGACATGCACGCCGGGCAGCAGTCAATCAACCGGCTAGAGCTGGCTACCCGGAAACTGATGCAGATGGGCAGGATGCCGGCGAAGCAGTACATGGAGAAAGCGATGGCGAACCGCGAGATCGCCGAACAGATCGCCCGGCACGCGAATAACGCGATGGGCGAGTGGCACAACATGACAAACTTCGAGCGCACGAAACTGAACAAAGTCATCATGTTCTACCCGTGGCTACGCTACTCACTGAAGCTCGCGGCACGCACGCTCCCCGCACATCACCCGCTGCTGTACGCAGCCGCGTTGAAACTCGGGGAATGGGAGCACCGCAACCTCGTGGAACTACTCGGCACCGATCCCGAACCCGGCACCGTGTATCTCAATAAGGCGCAGCCGGGCACCACGGCCGCACAGCGCCAGTGGGCAGAGATCGGGATGAAACAGGCCAACCCGACATTGAACACCGCTATGGGTGCCGTCGCCGGGAAGCCAAGCGAACTACTGGACATGCTCCCGCCGTACTACGAGTCACTGTTGGGGTGGGCAACGAACAAGAACCTGTTTACCGATAAGCCGCTCAAAGGCTCTAAATACGGTGAATCGAAAGAATCCAAGGAAAGCCCGTCGCTGGCGCCTTTCATGGCCCGCGAAAACCTGTTCCGGCCGTTTGCGCCAGCACGCGCACTCGAAAGTATCGTCACGGGGGGCAAGCCGCAGTCTGCGACCTCACTGCCGCTGCTCGGGCGCGAACGGCCCGTGCAATACAGCGCGAAAACCGAACGCGAGCTAGCAAGCGAACGCAGCAAGCAGAGCGTGTGGGGGACGCTCGCGAAGGAACTCCTGCCGCTGCTCCCCCACGGAGATGAAGGACGCCTAGCGGAGAACATCCGTATCAAAGACGAAGAAGCGAAGGAAGCCCGCAAAGATGCCCGCAAGGAAGCTACACGCCAGCCGGGCACGCCGCCCCCACCACCTCCGCCCCCACCACCTCCGGGACCGCCCGCGCCGCCGTCCTAGAGCTGCAGCACCGCACGGACAAACTGAGAAATGATTCCCCCAACCACAAGCGCCGGAAGTACACAAAGGCACGCGCCGACCACGAGAGCGATCGTGGTCGTGATCGGGTCTTCTAGAAAGAACCGGCCGAACACGACGATATCCCGCCGGAGACGACGCATCGACGGTAAGTGTACCTGATGCTGGCTGGAGCGTCACTGCGCGAGCCTGCTGCGGCGCCACCACCCCGAACAACACCGCCTGCTGGCATCGGGCGCCTACCCGCTGCGAACGTAGGCGCCCCCAAGGCACAGGCACGCGCAGCTCGCAGCTACAGCGTGCGCCCAGAAACCATCCACACGCTGTACTCACCCCGAAGCCCGACGCCATCCGTTAGACCCTATGCCGTGGGTCGATCGTTGGGTTGACCGTCGGAGGTAGGCCGGACACTCCTCGTGGGGGCTTGTCTGGCTGGAGAATGGCTCCGGCTGACCCCAGTTCAGTGAGGAGGTCCGACCATGACCGGAATGGTG
>DATBYJ010000119.1:0-21987 GCA_036513795.1 Solirubrobacteraceae bacterium
CCACTGGTGGCGCCTGCCCGCCGCTACTCGGCGGTCAGCCCGCCGGCAACAGGCACGTTGTGCTTAGTCGCCAATCGCTGCTGCTCCCGCTTCCAGCTTTTTGATTACGTCCTTCGGCACCGCGAGATAGTCATTGCTCGCAAGCAATTTCTGTCCTTGTGCCGAGGAGCTCGCGTACTTCAGGTAGTTGTTGACAGTAGTTGCCTCTGCTTCTGAGGTACCCGCCAGCAGCGAGTATTTAGTGAAGGCGAGGGCGTAGGTGAAGTTGCACAGCGGATATGTCTTCTCCTTGAGCGTGGTCGATGTCGTCACCAGGTTCCATGTTTCGGTCACACTCGGCGGCGGGAACGGTTCCGAGCCGTTGGTGTACACGGCCTTGGAGCAGTTAGCACTCCCAGCCGCTTCCACGTCTTTGTTGGTGGCGGGATCCTGGAACGTCACTTTTTCCTTCTTGCCGCTGCCCTTGTGGCTGTTCTCGATCTCGACCCAGAATTTTGCGGTGCTCGCGCCGTTGCCCGTTCCGCTGAACAGGTTCGTGACACGCAATTCCGCAAGGTTCGAGTAGCCGATGCTGCCAGGGTTGGCCGCGACGGTTTCGGCCTCGTTAGCGTCACCTTCGACGGTCGTCTTGACCTGGACCAATGCCGTCGGCCAGACCGTGTTTAGCGAGCCTTCCGAGAGCTGGTCCCACGTCTCGCTGCCCGACGGAGTCGTCAGTGTTCCCGTGTTGATCAGCCCCAGGAATTTCTTGAGCACGTTGGTCGTGCCTGCTTTTTCTTTGCGGACGACGGCTGTGATCGGATCGCTATCGCAGGGCGATGCCGGCGAGAGCGCGTCTCCGCCGCCTGTGATGCCACCCCACGTCGTGATCGTGCCGGCGTATATGCCCTGCAGAGCGGCGTAGGTCAGCACCAGCCGCCCCGGTGCTGCCGTACTCGTCGCTGTGCAGCCCGTAGGCAGGTTTACGTAGACCGTGAGCGCGAACTGAGCCACGGGAAGCGTCTCCAGCGTGCCTGCCGTTTCGGTGCTCTCCTCTTTGAGGATTTCGCCCTGCTGTTTCGGGTTCGGCGCTTCGGCCGTGGCCACAAACGCATTGCCAGGCCCGAAGGAGAGTTCTTCCGGTTTTTTCGTTTCCGCGCCCCACGACCTCAGGCCCGCGCCGCTGCTCGTCGAGTTATAGGTCACGACCGGGGTGCCTTTGCTCCCCTGCGCCCCATCGCAAGCGAGGCTCTGTGAGGAGGTGTGGAACGCGTTCGACCACACGTCCTGGGCTACCTTCTCCACAGCAGCGCCCTGGCCGGTGATCGCGACACCGGAGCACTGCTGACCGACTTTGCCGAGCGCACTCGCGGCACCCGGAACAGCCAACGCGATCGCTGCCGTCACCGAGATGATGCACACCGGGATGAGTCTTAGTCGGCGTGCGGAAAAGACCTTCATTACTTGCATACCTCCGGATCGTAAGATTTCCATTCCTAGGGTCCGCAACCACGCCGGACCTAGTCCTCCAGGACTTCGATCAGGGAGTATTCCTCACTACGTTGGTGCGACATGTCGCGTTCTTGTGAACCATGCCGCCGTGCCGCGCCTGCCACGGAACGCGGCGCCTTGTCGGCCCTGTCGCGAGCGCGCCATTCCGGATCCCGTGCGGCTCGTGATCTCACCCCGGACGACAAAAGGCTCGGCCGCCGCATCTTCGCGACGGCCGAGCCTTTGCTATTTCATAGACTACGAGACTTGTAGCGCCTGCCGCAACAACGACGGGCGCTAGTGCCTAGAAGCCGACCAGCGCTGCTCCTGCTTCTGCTTTTTTGATTACGTCCTTGGGCAACCCCAGGTAGTCATCACCAGGGAGGAGTTTCTGCCCCTGCTTGCTGTTAGTCACGAACTTCAGGTAGTTGTTGACTGTCGTGGCCTCCGCCTCCGAAGTACTCGGGAGCAGGTCGTAGTGGTTGGACGCGAGGTCATACGTGAGTCCGCACAGCGAGTAGGTCTTCTCCTTCAGCGTGATCGACGTGGTCACGGTGTTCCACGTGTCCAGAACGCTGGCCGGCGGGAACGGTTCTACACCGTTCGTGTACACCGTCTTGGCGCAGTTCGCCGCGGCAAGCGTCGCTGAGTCTTTGTTGTTGGACGGGTCCTGGTACGTTACTTTTTCCTTTTTGCCGGTGCCCTTGTGGCTGTTCTCGAGAACACCCCAGAACATGGGCTCGTTTTCTCCACCGGCTGGCGGTACGAAGGCTGCCCGCTTGCGCGCTTCGGCGAGGTTGACGTAGCCAATGCTGCCGGCCACCACTTCTACCTTCGCCAGCAGTTCGCCGCCGCCCTTGACCGCCGGCTTGACGACGTCTGCGGCCGTCGGCCATACGGTGTTCAAGCTGGCTTCCGATAGTTCCGCCCACGTCTCGCTGCCTTTTTCGGTTGTGAGCGCCGCGGAGTTGATCAGGTTTAGGTACCGCTTGAGGATGTGAGTCGTGCCCGACTGGTCGAAGCGCGCCACCGGGGTGATCAGATCTGTTGCACAGCCCGTTCCCGTGATCGCGTCGCCGCCACCAGTGATTTGGCCCCATTCTTTGACCGTCCCGGCGTAGATCCCCTGCAGGTCAGCGTTGGTGAATGCCAGTCGGCCCGGTGCCGCTGTGCTGGTGGCGGTACAGCCGCTCGGCAGGTGCACCAAGATCACGATCGACTCCTGGGCGACTGGAATGCTCAGGATGGTTTCAGGCGTCGCAGGGCTCTCGTTCGACTCGATTTCGCTGAGCTGTTGTTCGTTCGGCGGTTCGTCGGTACCCACGAAGGCGTTGCCCGGGCCGAATGATATTTCTTTCAGTTCTTTGGGTTCCGCGCCCCATGACCGCAGACCGGCGCCGCTGCCAGTCCCAACATATGTGATCGTCGGCGTGCCTTTGCTGCCCTGTTTGCCGTTACAGGCGAGGCTGTCCGCTGAAGTGTGGAACGCAGGACCCCAGAGTTCCTGCTGGGCGACCGACTGCAACGTCGAACCCTGAGCGGTAATGCTCACGCCTGAGCACTGCTGGCCGACCGCAGCGCTCGCTGCGCCCGGCAGGGCTAGAGCGGCCACCGTCGCCGCCGAGACAACACACGCCGATGCGATGCGGCGCGTGGATAGGGATTTCATCGCGTTACTACCTCCTGGTCAGCAGGTTGTTAGTCGGCCGCGGGAGCTCAGCTCACTTGGTCGACCATGATCGGAAGCGTCTGTGCTTCCTGATCGCGACTCTGCTCAGGGGAGGCGTTGACAAGGTTGCCGAGAGGTGACCTGGTTTGTTTCCCGACATGAGGTCACCACCTAGTCACATCCCGTTCACAGCGTGGTCACATGGATTCACAACCTGGTCACATTTCACCGCTGCTGCGGTCACACGTGAATCAGACGAGAACGCATCGCGTCAGAAACGCGTCGGGCCGGGGCGACATCGGTCGCCTCGGCCCTTTACCGCCTGCTATTGCGTCAGCCTACTCCGCTCAGTGGTGGCGCTTGGCTGGCCTTAGCGTCACAGTCACCGTGGTCGTGTGCGTTAGGCCTGTCGGCCCATGCGCAACGATCGTCGCACGCGCGCTCACGGAGTGCGAATGCACTAGCAGCGCACGAGCCTTCGCCGACAGATGCAGCGTGATCGTCTTGACCTGGCCCGCGGTGACGCTGAACGACGCTGTCGCAAGCGTGAGGATAGCTGCCTTGCTCTTGGCGGAATGAGCGACACTCGCGACGACTGCCTTCAGCGTCTTTAGGGTCACGGTGCCCGAGCAGCTGTCCGCTCCCGTCGGGCAACTGACCTTCAAGGTAAAGGCCCCTGATGTGCTAACCGAGGAGGAGCTACTCGCGAGCGTCGCAACCGGCGCCGCCGGCGGTGTGTTGGTCGTGATGTTGTTTAGCACCGCTCCTGAGCCAGGATTACTACCAGAGCCTCCTTGAGGCGAGCCACCGCCGACGACCACTTCACCGCCGCCGCCACCACCACCTCCGCCTCCGCCTCCGCCGCCACCGCCACCGGTTTCCCCGGTGGTCGTGAACGACACGCTCGCGCCTTTGCCTTCAGCCTTTGCGCTCTTGACGACGAGTTTGTAGTGGTAGCCGGTGTGCGCGGCCAACCCAGACACATCCAACGACACCTGGACAGGGCTTGATCCGGATCCCAAGGACACCGGCGACTGTGAGCACGCTTCGCTCTTCTCGCTGGTTTCTGTGAGGCCGTATTCAAACTTGCATTCGGTCACCGGTTCGCCGTTGGGGTTGACCGTGCCGCGCAGTGTGGCCGAAGTTTCCGTGACCGACGTTGCCGCACTAGTCGTCGCGGTCGGCTCCGGTGTTTCGATATCGACTTTGCTGTGAACGACGATTTCCGGGGTCGTCAAGTCGTCTGTCTTGACCGTCTCGGTGACTTCTAGGTCACCGCGCTTCGCAAACTTGTGCGTCACCACTGGGTTCTGGAACTCCCCAGGCCCCTGTTTCAGGGACGCCGAACCATCACCGAAGTTCCATTCGACACTAAGCTCGTTCGCCTGAGTAATCGTCGAGGCAAAGCTCACTTCGTCACCGAACGGTATTTCTGTGTTTTCTGCCACAGGCTGCCCATTCACCGATGCGACGGGGGCAGTCGCCGTGGCAGCCAGACAACCGTCTCCGCCCGGCCCGAACTCTTGCACTTCCGGTTCGAAGCGTTTCGTGGCCGTGTTGTACTTCCCAATGTCATACACGAACACGGTGTGTTCCTTGCCTGCCGCCAACTGGGCCGGAGCGCGGATGCCGATCTGGCAGGCACCACCTTCGCCGCTCGTGGCAACACTTGCCCCACCAACCCAGCCTTCCTCGACACCGGCATGGCTCAACGCCACCACACCCGGATATTCGCTTCCGAACACCTTGCCGTTGAGCTGCTCGACAATGCTCGCGGTCGAGTAGACCGTGCCTTCTTCGCCGACCGAAAGGCTTCCGCCGAATTCCGGGGGCGGTTCGGCCGGGAATTTCACTAGTTCTTCCTGGGCGGCGAGAGCCGCGAATTGCGTCGGGGGCTTCTTTTCAAAGCTGGATTTCGCCGCGTTCATTGGAATTTCATCGAGTTCGCTTTGATTTTCTTCGCTCGTGACATACAGGTTGCCTTCAGGTGATACCGCGGGCGAGGTGGCAGCACCATAGCCTTCGTCGCCAAAGAAATTCGTTTCGTCGACATACTTGCTGCTTTCCATCGCGCCGCTTGCTTCGTTGAGTTGCTCGACAGTCACAAGCGGGGACGCCCCTTTGGCTTCCTGTTCACCGAGCAGGATGACCGTGCCGGTATGTGCGTCAACCGCGATCCCGGTTGGTTCGATCAGAGCTTCAGACGGTTTCCCAAGGGGTTTGAGGATGCCGGTACCCGCAAGCTGCCCAGCTTCGCTGCCGGTCTGCAAAGCCCCTGATGCCGGAACCAGCTTTTCGCCGGACTGCTCAGTTGAGAACGCAAAAAGCTGGGCCGCCGCAAACTCACCAGGATCGGCCTTGTTGTCCGGGCGGTCCTCGGCTGCGAGCACATACAGACGCTTGGTTTTGGGATTGATGGCCACACCCTCCACCTCATCCGGTTCTTCCGGCCCTTCCTTGTCTACCGGCGTGAATCCGGCAGACGCGACAACTTTGTATTTACCTGCAGCTAGTTCGAACTTCTGAATACGAAATTCTCCCGTCGTGTCTGGCAAATCGACCACAAAGACACTGTTGTTTTCCTGGTTGACCCCGATCGCAGCGGTCCCTTCCCTTGGTTCGAATTGACCAGGTCCGGGGCCTTCTTCGCCGCCGAAGTGGGTGATTTCACCCCAGCTGACGCTGGCCTGGGCGACGCTGGCTGTAGCGCCGACCACCAGGGCCGCCCCGACCAGGATGGCCGAAAGGCGTCGAAGGACAGTTACCAGGTCAGACATCGTGCTCCGATCTTTTCGTGGCCAGGAATTTGAACGTGCTACGAGCGGACGAGCCCGATGGTGTCACCGTGCACAGGTCGCGTTTGAGGCCGTGTAGGTGCCTCGTCGTTGCAGAGTGCCAGCGCTTTGGCCTGATGGTGTTTTAAAGCAGTGAACCGCACGTGAACGGCTTCGCCTACCACCGTCTCCCTCGCCGAGGCGCGAACCGACGCTGCATACGCATGCCTGAGATGGTCGCCGGAGCGACCCGCACCTCACGACCACCGCGCCGAGGACGCTTACGTATTGACGCGCCGGCGAAAGCTGCCAAGGTCACAATCCCGAGTATGTACAGTGGCGAGGGCTCGTGTTCAGGGGCACGGTAAGCGACCGCCTCGTTACTCACAGACTCGGGAGCAGCCTCGGACTCTTCTTCGCGCTCTGCGGCCTCGACGGGAGAGGTGACAGCGGATGTCCCACTCGGCGGCGTCGGACGTGCCGGAGTGGGAACTGGAGGCGGAACGAACGCGAGCACATAACCCGGTGGCACAGTTGTAAGAAAGACCGAAGGCACCGGGTGGCCTACCGGGCGAGACGCGACCGATGGCGACGGGGGCGAGGGCACGGGTAGCGGCGGCGATGAGGACGCCGGCGTGGCGGTCGCCGGCGCAACGGCCGGCGGAGGCGCAGGTACGGGCGCGGCTTGCTGCACGCCGGCGGCCTTGGCGGCTGGCACCGTGCCACACGGTTGGCGCACGCTTCCGGCCTGGACAATCACGGGCAGCGAGTAGGACAGGCCGCCTGCACTGATCGTGACGGTGGTCGTTCCGGGATTGAAGGAACAGAAGAGCCCGGATTTCCCGTGGGTTTCTTGAATAGGTTCATCTTTGGAGTTGAACGTCGGCTCGAGACCGCTCGGTTCGGCCGCGTCCGGCTCGACGAAATTGCCTACTTCCGGGTTCGACGAGCTGAAGCTGTATTCCGGTTCGAGGCCTTCTGCGCATACGCTTCCGACGCAGTTGAGGGGGATCGGGATATAGGGGTCAGTTTCGGGTGTCTTCAACCCGTTGAACGCGCTGCCTCCCGCGCGTGGGCGGCGTGCGAGTGCTTGAAAGCGAGCGGCCTGGCTACGGCGCAAGAGGGTGCCCTGCACAGCTTCCAACGCAAGTTCGCCGATGTCGGGGATCAGGGTGACGTGGACGGGAGCGACCTTTTCGGGGCCGAGCTTTCCGACTTCAGCCACGAGGAATCCGCTCGCACCGATGAAGTCGCTCTGTGCCTGTTCGTTGGGGTTTATGTAGCCGAGAGTGCCGGATCCATAGGTAGGTACAAAGGCGCTACCGACGCTCAACTTGCCCTTTACATCCTTTTCAGGGGAGTCGAAGAAGTAGGCCGAGGCGTGCCCGTTCACAAGCACGGCGGCCACCGCTTCAGCGTTGTGATCGCGGGCAGTGATCTGCGCCTGCAGGTCGGCGTTGCCGAGGACAATCGCCGGTTCCTTGCCTTCAGCGGCTTTGAGCTCATTGTTGAGCCATTCCAGCTGCGGAGCTTCGACGTTCATGGTGTCGTCGAGCATGATCACACGGACGCCTTTGGAGATGAGCGCGTAGTAGGCCGCGTGTTCGGCTTCAGTTGAATGCCCCGCGGCTTCCACGCCGGGAGCGCCACCCTGGTAGCTGCTGAACGCTTCCTCGAAGAAGCGCTCGCGGTTTTCGAGAGCCAGATCACTGGGCGACGCGACGGCATAGGCGGGTATACCTCCTACGCGCTGGCTGAGAATTTCTGCGTAGCGGTCGATCTCCCGCTGGTAGGGAAGCGGGACCGACGCCGGTCCGATCCGTTCGCCGGCAGTAACGCGCGGTCCGGTGTACAAGAACGCGCTCACTCCCGCAACGCTGGCTGCCTGCTGCAGGGCGTGTTTCAACCAGACATCCGGGCCGATGCCCGCGTCAGCGCGAGCGGCACACGGTGCGGCACACTGCGATCCGCCTCCGATGGCGAACCTCGCTGCCCCAGCGATCGGAGTCTGGATTCCAATCGTTTCCTGCCTGACGCCGATCGGCTGTTCGGCGACCGTGGCCGGATAACGCCACACGTCGGCCGTGTCTAGCGGCGAGCCTGCTGCCTGTCCGACGATTCCACCGACAGCCCATCCCTGCGAGCCCGTGGGATCGACCATGACGGCGTCTACCGGATCGGGGCGGTAGACGGTGTCGTAGCTTCGATATCCCCCTTCGGGTTCCTCGGCGTTGTTGAGTTCATGCTCCTCATCGCTCCAGCCGGTCGCCGTTTGGCGCAGCACTGCGCTTTCCTGGTTGGACGCGATCGGATACGGCGGAACGAGAATCGGCGGGAAGCCCGCTGGCGGGCTCGGTTCGCTTTCCTGTTCAACGGTGTCGGGTTCGCTGCCCACGGTGACCACCCGCAGTGCCCCTCCTTCGCGGAACAGAGAGATTGCTCCTGGGGCGATTTCGCCCGGATAGGGTGTCGCCGTTTCATGCCATGGATCACCGGTGCCTTCGCGCTCGAACACCTGGCCACCGCGAGTAGTGAATGCGGCGCCGCCATCAGAGAGCGCGGCGAGCGCCCACGGAGCATTCGCTCCCATTGCGATTGCCGCCGCTTGATCGATCTGCCAGCCGGAGCCGCTGTTGACGATCAGCCCACCTTCGAAGCGTTCAGTCGAGGGGATCAGCCGTCGATAGGCAACGATCGCTTCCGAGCCGGCGAACGCGATCGAGGTGAAGCTCGCGCCTCGCGCCTGTGGGGGAATTAGTTCTTCGGGTTCCTGCGCCCACGTCTTGCCGTAGCGAAGCAGCACACCACTCTCCCCGACCGCGTATCCGCGGGCGGGTTCTTCAGGGTCGAAGGCGATGCCGAGCAGGTTGCCGCGGAAGTTCAGCGGTGTCGCGGGATCGGCTTCCCAGAGACCTGTTTCACCGCGCCACAGCCACATTTGTCCTTCGTCTCCGACGGCATAAGCACGAGCTGGGGCTGGCCACGCTACGGCGCGCAAACGCGGCTTTTCACGTCGTCCGCTCGGGCCTAGCAGACTTTCTGGCAGCCAGCCCTTACCCGGCGCGTAACGTGCGACCTCGCCTTCATCGCCTACCGCGAGCGCTTCGCTGTTCAGCGACCCGACCGAGGCGCCCGGCGCGGGGGCGAGCGCCAACAGCGCGTGGCGGAATGGTGCCGGCCACGGCTCGAGGAGGCTTCCGACCGGCTGGGTCGTGAGATGGACGGGAAGCTGGAGTTGGCCGAGCCACCCTTCACGTGGGCTGGAGAACGCCGACCCGAAGGTATCGCCCACGTCCTCGGAAGCGTTGGCCGACCCTCCGAGCGCGAGCACACGCTTGAATTCCGAGCCTTCCAGACGCAGGCTGACGCCTTCTGGGAACCCCGTGATCACCCGCCGACCGACCTCGGTACCGGAAGGGCCAGGCCAGGCGAAGCTACGCACATCGGCGCTCGGAAGCGCTTCGGGCAAGTTGTGGTCGCACGGTTGCGTACCCGCGGGTGCGCCTTCGGATAGCTTGCACCACGATTCCAGAACGTGACCATGGGTTTCGCCGTTTGGCTTGAAGAACATCGTCGTTGACGCCTGCACATCGGAGCGCTCGCCGTCGATCCACAGGCCTTCACTGGTAACCGTGAGGACCTGGGACTGGTAGGCGCTGGGCACGGTGAATGGCACTTCTTCGCCCTGTATGGGAACCCTTAGCGGTTCACCTGGTTCACCGCCGCTCGCTTGCGGAGTGACAGGTTGCCATGTCGTAGGTTCTCCGCCAGTGCCAAGGTGCCGGTGAAACAGGGCGACGGAGCCTGCAGGGTAGTTTTTGGACGAAAGTTTCCCCAGTAGCCACGCGTTTTCCGGAGAGCTCGCGCCGATCGACAGCACCTGGAATTCGCCCACACTTCCCGCTGGTATTTCGATCGGTTCGCTTGACCAGGCTTGTCCGCTCCAATGCAGGACACGACTTTCAGTCCCGATGCTGCTTTCGTTGACAGGGGCCACCAGCGCGCCGGCCGCTCCACTTGATTCTTCCAACGCCGCGATCATCGGCGCGCGGTTCCTCCCAAGCAGGCGTTCGCCTTCCTGCAGCGCCACTTCGCCGGTGCCCGGCAGCGAAGCGGTTTCCTGGAACGCTCCGCCCGGATCGCGTACGAGCAGCACAGGCGTCGTAGGTTCTTCAGAGGCGCCTTCGTTAGCTTTCGTGACTGGGACTTCACCGGCAAGGACGCCGCTCCCGCTTTCGGTTATCTGGCCGGCCAGCGGACTCGGGCTGTTGAACTTGGACGCTTCCGGCTGGTCGAGCTTGAAGCCCACAAGAGGCTGCCCTGCTGAGTTGAGCAGTCCCGGGCCGAGCGACCAACCCGTTGCCGCGGTGTAGCGCACCAGCACGGATGCCCCGGCACGGCTCAACCCCAATCCCCAGGTCTCGTCGCCGGCTTCGTTCGGGGAGGCCCCAATCATCGTCACATGAGTTGCCGGAACCGAAGCATCGGTCTGGGAAGTGACTTCGCCCGCTTCTTCGGCGCTGGCCTGAGCGGAGGCCCGGGATGTAGTGCCCGGCAGGGCCACCAGCAGGGCGGCGGACGTGAATACAGCGAGCGCAAGTGCAAGCAGGCCCGACACACACCGGACTCGGCGGCCGTTACTGATCAAGAACTGGCTCACGGCAGTTGGTCCGATCCCAGGAATCCCGCCCGCGCCCACGCCCCCGTGTTGGGAAACGACAGCGAACTCGTCACCGTGTTGGTGCTGGAGTTCGATTCACGGGTCGACGTCGTTTTTAGCGGCGCGAGCGCGTGCGTCTGCAGGTTGAGCTTTGTTGGCCAGCGATGAATGTCCAGGCGCAGCAGCAGACTACGGTTGCCAGCCTTCAGTACCTCTGCCCGGGTGCTCGCGACGACACTCTTGTGGCGCTTGGCGAGGAGCCGCACGCGAGCCGTGACCGAGAGATGGAAGCTGAGCTCGAGCGTAGTGCCGTGAATTAGCCTCGAGTGGACATTGGACAACAACGGCACCGTGACGGTCGCAAAAGGATTGACCACCGCCGGCTTCACCAACGCGCTCGTGTGCGCTGCTTCTCCTTCTTCGATCCCCGAGTCATCGATTGGAAGTGCGTCTGAAACCTCTTGGGGCACGCTTTCGTCGGCGGGACGTTCCGTGATTAGGTAACTACCGGAAAAGGCGGGGTCACTGTTGGGTGCAGGACTTTCGCGTTCGGCATTCGTGGCTAGATGAAACAACCACCCCTCGGTGGTCGTCATCCAGCAGTCGTGAACGGCGGGGCATACGATCGTTTCGACCGCGCCCTTGGGTCCGAGCCCGGTGCCGGGCGCGGGTAGTTCCAGCTCGTTGGAGACGCTTCCGTCTGCGGCGATTTGTGCGACTTTCGCGCGCGTCGTCGGACCCGGCTTTTCTTCAAATTCTTCAAGTTCCTGCGCCGTTTCGCAGGGATCGGGCGATGTGCAGCCCTTCCACGAATCGAGACCGAGCCACGCGCTGTTGGTTGCCGGCTCGGCCGCGATCGACCTGACACCCTCTTGCGGGAAGGCTGCTTCGCCCGAGGGTTCGGTTCCCGGTCCCAGCACCTGCGTCCAGGTGGGCGACCCTGTTTCTTCGTATTGCTGTGATCCACTGGAATACTGGATCTTTGAGTAGCGTGCGATCGTCACTCTCGCCTTACCCGATTTTGGAGAACGTTCGTTTTCAGGAACGGGGCCGGCGGCTGCCCACAGCGCGCTTTCGTTGGCGCTTAGGTGTAGATATTCCAAGGCCTGAGGGAACTCGGCACAGCGGTTCGTGAGTTCTTCTTCGCTCGGGCACGGTCCCTGTCCCAGCAGCGGCAGGTTGAGCACCGGTTCGAAGACGGGCGAGACCCCTTCGGGATTGATCAAATGCAGGGCCGGTACTTCGCCTGCTTTCCCCTCGTTCTGGAGGATGCGATCGCTTGGAGACAACTTCACGCTCTCGTACAAGTCGCCTTCAAACAGCGCCATGTCCTTGACCGCGTGGCCTTCTGGGAGGTACGGTTCGCGGATCAGCGTGGCGCCGTTCCAGTGTAGGTGAAAGGCGCCGACCTGAGGCGCCGCAAGAGCTTCTCCGCCGAACCAGCAGTCGGATTCGTCGAAGCACGCCGCGGCGTACATCATTGGATACGAGGTCGACTGGAACGCCAACGTGGCGTAGGAGTCGAGCACTTCAAACTCCCCTACCTTATTCAGGCCGAAGCGACACAGGGTGTCGTCTTCGATCGGCGGTAGATTGCCTTTCGATTCACCGAGCTGCCCCCTGCGCCCGTCGGAGATCGTCCAGAACTCATCTGGCCCAGCCCAGGCAATGCGACCGTCGCTGGCTCCACACACAGTAGACAGCTCATGCCAGCCTTGTGCACAGCTACTCGCGACGCAGTCTCCGTTGTACACCCACACACCAGGGGGTGTAGTGCTGCCGTTGCCGGCCGTAATCAGCGCACCACGGTTGGCCGACCAGAACGCGATGTCACTGATCCGGCCGAGCCCGATCGGGACGTTTGCGACTTCCGCTTCTTCGATTCCCACGGGAGCCGGCGGCCGCGCCGGCTGTTCTAGGCGCCATTCTCCTTCTTCGGCGTTAGCTTGCGCACTCGCCTGCGCCGCAAGCACGAGGGCGGCCATGTTCAGCGCGAGCATCGCAAGGAGTAGCGTGCGTATCCGAGCGAGGCTCATCAACGCTTGCCTTTTCGAGCGATGTGAGTAGCACTCGCGCGATCAGCCTTCGCCTTGCGATGCACGAAGGACACTGTGATGCTCTTGTGGAGCACGGGCTGCCCGGGGGCAGCGAAGGCAATCTTTACAGTCGCCGGCAAACCACCCGCGCGCGCGGCCAGCGACCGGTAGCCGGCAGACAGCGTCAGCGTCAGCATTGTCAGTCCGCCGGCACTCGCGTGCGTGGCCGTGGCGACGTTGCGGGTCACAACAGCTGCCCTGCTGCGTGCGCCTTTGGCGTTGCCATGGGAGCCACGCGCCTTCTGTGCGGAGCCGCTGACACGGACCGCCACGGCACTGCTAGCCACCGCGCGCAGCGTCCCGGCGCCAGGCGCCTCGATATAGAGGCGCACGCCACCGTCGCTGAGCGAGAGCGCCGTAACCCCCAAGCTCCAGGGAATGCTCAGCGAGGGCGCGGGAGGGGCTGGGGATATGACCTGGGGTGCCGGGTCAAACGGGAATGCTTCACGTTTGACAAGGAACACGTCGCTTCCGTCGCTCGTCACCAATTCCCGGTGCGGTAGCGGCGGCGTGTTGCCATCGCCGAAGACGAGATTTGACGCGTCCGAGGAGAACGCGAGCAGGCTGCCGCTGTCGGAGAAGGACGGCGAAAGCGCGCCGTCGGCAAGCCCGAATTCTACGTATTGGTCTTCTTTACTCGTTACTTCTTCGGTCGGAGCCGCACTGGGGCCCCCTTCGTAGCCGTGAGTAACGCGCGTTAGCGTGCCATCGGCAAGATTGACGTCGAACAGCTCAAGCATGCCCGGCACGGCCGCGGGGGCATTCACATAGGCAAAGGAGCCAAGTATAAACTGAGTGCGCATGGTCGTGAAGGCGACCTGGCTGCCATCGGCAGAGATCCCCAAGTCGACGATTGGTGCGTTTGTCGCAAGCACTTCTTCGTTGCCGCTCGCCAACTCAGTGATCGGCGTGAGTGCTTGTGTACGGGACAGCCCTTCGTGCATGTTTGCCACGTAGAGATCGCCATGGCGGAATTCTGGCGACACGTTGAAGTCGCTGCCGAACGCGACGAGCGGCGCCTGCGCGATGAACGCGACGGTATAACCGTCCGCGCTGAGCTGCGGCACCGGGGATTCGACCTCCGCGCCGTTTGTCCAGGCGCCGAAAGCCGTCGTTGTCAAGAACGGCCCCTGACATGGATCTGACACTGAGTGCGTGCTGGGCAAGCTGGTCTCACCGCTGGCCACGCAGGCTGAGTTAGTGGGATCCGAACCGCCCGTCACGCGTCGTGTGAGCGCTTCCTCGCCATCGGCTATGCGCCGCCACAGCGGCTCCGCGTATTTCGATTCGAGTGATTCGGCGGGAAGCGTAGGCGCCTGCTGGCCGATCTCTTGGCCCAGCCACGCCACCGTCGTCCCGTCTGCGCTGATCGACGCAGGGACCTGAAGCGTGAGTACGTAGGGTTGGGGCGATTCAAAGGTCAGCGGCGCGCCGGCGCTGTATACAGCCCCCGCTCTGCCCTGCATGAGCACCGGCTTGGGGCCCCCGGCCGGCTTGCCGGTCGCGGGGTCATATTCGACGCTAACCAGTTGTGTCATGCCAGTCTGCAGATAGCGAACGGCAACCTCGAGCTCGGGGGTTCCCTCGCCGGCGAGATTGGATGGCGCAGTGGTAACGAACACAACCTCTCCCCCGTTCGCGCTCATTGCCGAGCGCCCAGCCGCCAGCGCACCGTAATGATGTTCGTCGTATTCCTGAGATTCGCCGGAGTATTCGTAGCTCAGGCCTTGTGTCGAACCGCTGACCGCGGACACGATCGTGTATGCGCACGGCTGAGCGGGACCGATGAGTTCTTCTTCCAAGCATGGCTGCGATTCGGGTACTTCCATGTCACGCACGTACACATCCGGGGCGACGTTGGTGTCGTTTTTCGGGGATAGCGCCGCGGTCGTGGTGAAACTGATGTATTGGCCGTTTTCGCTAATCGAAGGCAGCTCAGCACTACCAGCTGGCGTTCCCGTTTCACCGACGGCCACCGGTTCGACTGCGCCGGTTTTCAAATCTCGCCGCCAAACGCCAGTCAGACCCGCAAAGTAGCCGTCGAACGCGACATATTCTCCATTGCCCGAGATGGCGGGGTCGTGGGCATAGTTGGCCTGTTCGAGGGCATCGTCTGAGACGAGCGAGATCGGCCCGAACACGTCGGCACGCACCTGGGCACAGAGCGCAAGCAACAACATCCCCGCGCACAGTTGGATTGCGACCAGCCGCCTCATCGCACGCTTACCAACTGGCGTACGACGCCATGGTTATGGAGCTTGTCGCTGACACTTACAACGATCGTGTAGACGCCGGCGTGGGTGTAGCGATGGTGAAAGGTGGTGTGCCCACTCCCAGCGTGCCCGTCGCCGAAGTTGATCTTCACGGCGTGTACGTCGACCCCCGACTCGCCGTTGCTTACACGCACCGTCACGCCATAGCCACCGTCAGCGCGTGTGATCTTCACCAGCGGCGGCTGGCCGTTGATCTCCAGCTTCGAGGGCGCCGTCAAGGTGGACTGCCCGTACGCGTCGGTCACTAGCAGTTGCACCTGGTGCACGCCGTCACCGAGCTGGTGGGCGATGATCGTCAGAGAGGACACGTCGGCGGGAGTCGGTAGCGGATGGCCGTCTAGTACGACGGTGTAAGTCAACGGCCCGTTGGCACTGGCCGCCGGCTGCCAAGCGATGTGTGCTTGCGAGGGCTCAATCCACCCCTTCGGGACGCTGACGACAAATTGATCGGGGGGCGCGCTCACCTGTGCGCCCACGATCGCCGCGTCACCAAGCGGCCCCTGCTGGAAAGCGACGAGCCCATCACCCAGACCTGAGCGCCCGACGGCGAGTTCGGCGATCGGTCCTCCGGCGCCGCCGCTTACGAGCCCCGTCTGTACCGCACCACCCGGGAAGTCCTCGCGTACGGCCACCTCCGGTTCACCCTGCGGGTCGGCGCTTGGCCATGCCGAGACGCCGCCCCCTTCGGGGTTCATGACGCTCGCCGAGGGCTGTTCGTTAGCTGGCTGCAGTCTCGAGCCGACGAATGCTGGGCCCAGCGACAGAGACCCGGATAGCCCTAGGTCGTTACCCTCCACCACACGCGGGGTGCCGTTGCTGTCATAGAGCAGGCGCAGGGATTCTTTTTCGTCGATGTCGACGCTGGGGCGCCCGATCGAAGCCGACTTGCCGCCTGTAACAGAGGTGTCGGCGATGATGGCGCCCTCGAACTCTGCGCCACTGACTGCTTCGCCGTTGGGCAAGATGTTCAGGAATATGCGTGGGCCGGGCAGCGGCGAGGACACACCGGCATCCTGGCGGTAGGCAACGGCGGCCTGACCCAGCCGGGAGAACGATACGCTCGGAGCTTCGGCGTCTTCGTTAATCGGTGCCGCACCGAAGCTCGTAGCACTAACCGGCATCACGTAGTCGAGGCTCGGCCCGAACAGGCGCCGGGCAAAGATCCGAGCCACGCCATCTATTTCGGGCTCCTGCCAGACGACTATGCCATTGCCGGTCGGGCCAATCGCGACCTGCGGGGCGTTGGCTTGCGTTGGTGGACGCATCGCGATCCCGGGGTCGCGGTTGATCTCACCCAAGTCGGTCCAGCGTTCGCCGTCGTAGCGTGCCACCCTCACCTGCTCAGGGATATCGCCGGCGTGTAGCAGCGTGGCAGAGCCCTGCGGCTCGACCACGCGGTAAACGACGTCGGCCTGTCCAGTGGAGCTCATCGCGAGGTCGGGACTTGCACCGGCCCCTTCGCGGATGTCGGGGTCGACGATGATCCCCGGGCCAAAGGCGCTGGCACCCGGCCCCAGGGTGGCACTCATAAGCTCCTCGACAGGCTGCCCCTTCTCGGTGGCAAACGGCGTGGCCCATACGACCACGAGCTCGCCTCCGTCAGCCGCGCCAATGCGGGGCCAGCTGGCGGCGTACTGCTCTTCAGTGTCTACCCGAATGGGCGCCAGCCAGCGTCCTGCCACATAACGCGAGACGAACACGTGGGCAATTCCGTTTACACGCTTGAGATAGACGACTCCGCCAGTACCGTCTTCAGCCATCGCGACACCACCAAAGCCAACGATTTCCTCACTGGGACCGTCAATCGTGACCGCAGGGAGGATCACCGCATCGGCCCGTTGGACACTGACTGCGAACGCGAGCAGCGTGAGCCCGACGACCAGGACCGCGGTACACAATCGATCGGTTAGCCCCTGCGGAGTAGAAGTCGCAGCTTCATTCATCGAGAGCGCCAAGATAGATGCGCTCCCACCAATCGCACAGCGGTCGACACGAGACTTCACCAAATGATCACGAGCCGGTTACGAGATCGCTCGCACACGAGTGGGTCTCGCTCTGCTCGTCCCGCGTGCCCGTGTGAGACTCTCATTCTTCCGGCTTGCTCAGCGCGCCCGGCGCCGGATTGAAGGCACAGCGGAAGTTCTGCGCTTCAGACACCGGTTGAGAGCCCGCGAAGCCACCCTGGTTGTTGTTGTCATAGACATCCACATACTGCAGTGCTCCCGGCTGCGGGTTGGGCGCGATCGGGATCGGAGTGCCCTGACCTTGGCGGGGGTCGCCGGTCGCACCTTCACTCACACCCTCCGAACCGGCGGCTGCCGAGCCGGCTTCGGTGGTCACCAGCGTCGAGCTCATCTCCCGTTCATCTTTCAGGCCACGACTCGGGTCCTGATCGACGGTCGCCGTATCGGGACTGTCGTGAATCGTCGACTCGAGCTTCACACGTGCGGCGGCGCCGAGAAGCTCAGATGCACTCGGCAACCAGCCACCTTCAGCCTCACAGGCTTTGCTGGCCCAGACGTAGTTGTTCTTGCCAGCATCAGCGCTGGTGAGCGGATATGGCGCCGAATCAAGGCACCAAGTGCCGAGATCGACAGTGTTGGGCGGGCAAGTACCGGCGAGCTCTTCAGCAGTTTTGCCGTCGACCCTCGAAGCATCCTTGACTGTCGGAATCGCAGACGCGGGAAACTTCCTGTTCTTGCCAAGCAGCAACAGACCACCGGCGTGCGGGCTGGTGCTGAGCGGGTGGCCGTCGATCGCACCGAGGACCGCGTGGCCGGCTGCACTGGCGAGCCCGGTGGTGGAAAACACGAGCGCCACCAACGCGACGGTCATCGCCGGTGAGGGCAGACGCCGCCTCATTGCGCTTGCTTGGGATCGCGTCCTGGCGCGGTCCGGCGAACGTCTCGCAACTCGTCAAGCGTCATCTCCCGAACAGTCGAGAGCACGGCATCGAGGGCCACTCCGGAGAGCGTCTCCTGCTCGAGTAGCGCCGTGGCTGTCTCCTCCACGGTGCTCCAGTTGCGGTCGAGGATGACTGCGGCGCGAGCCTCCGCGTCACCTACTAGCCGCTCCACCTCGTTGTCGATCAAATCCAGTGTGGTGGGCCCAACCGAGCCTAGATCCTGGAGAGAGGCCCCGAGGAAGACCTCGCCACTCTTCTCACCAATAGTCACCAGGCCCAGTGCCTCGGACATGCCAAAGGAGGTGACCATACTGCGTGCGAGGGCCGTCGCTGCATGCAGGTCGTCGTGCACGCTCGTGGAAGAGTGGCCGAAGGCGATCCGCTCCCCGGCGAGACCTGAGGTGATGACGATCAGCTGGCTCTGGAGATCGGGCTTAGTCATGATCACCTGGTCGCGGTCGGAGAGCATGTGTGCAGCCGTGCCCAGCTGTCGCCCGCGCGCGACAATCGAGAGCTTTCGGGTGGAGGTCGTGTGCCCCAGCGACTCGGTCACCACGGCGTGAGACGCCTCGTGGATCGCAATCAGCCAGCGCTCCTGTTCACTCAGTACATGGTGTTTGGCCGGACCGGCGACAACACGGTCGATCGCCTCCTCCAGTGTCCCCTGGTCGATTTGGCCCCGGCCATCTCGTACGCTCAGCAACGCCGCCTCGTTAATCACATTGGCAAGCTCGGCACCACTGAATCCGGGTGTCTGACGCGCAACCTCCTCGAGCGAGGTATCTGGACCGAGCGGTCGCTTACTCCCGTGCAGACGCAAGATCTCGAGCCGTCCATGTACGTCTGGAACGTCAACCACGACCTGCCGATCGAAGCGTCCGGGACGCAGTAGCGCTGGGTCGAGAATGTCGGGCCGGTTAGTGGCACCCATCACCACAAGGCCGCCATCGCCGGCGAAGCCATCCATCTCGACAAGAATCTGGTTGAGCGTCTGCTCACGCTCGTCGTTGCCCTGGCCAATGCCGGCGCCACGCTTACGACCAGCCGCATCGAGCTCGTCGATGAAAATGATCGCCGGCGCGACCTTGCGGGCCTTGCGGAACAGGTCGCGTACACGTGCCGCGCCGACGCCTACCAGTGACTCCACGAAGTCTGAGCCAGAAACTGAGAAGAAGGCGGCGTCCGCTTCGCCGGCGACGGCCTTTGCCAGCAGCGTCTTACCGGTGCCCGGAGGACCCACGAGCAGCACGCCCTTGGGCGCGGCGGCGCCAACGACGAGATACTTACTTGGATCCTGCAGGTAGTCACGAATCTCGCGCAACTCGGCAAGCGCCTCGCCCGCACCGGCAACATCCTCGAACGTGATCCTGTCACGTGTGCCCTTGCCCTTCTTGCGGCCCTTGCCAGTGAACTCCGAGAAGGCAGCAAGGCCGCCCGCGCCGCCATCGGCACCTACCCGCATGAACAACGAGAACAGACATACAAGCAGCAGGATCGGGATCAGGAACTGGACGACGATCGCCCGCGCGGGCTTGCCCGACTGCTGATCGACCGTAACCGTCGCACCGCTGTCGAAGAGTTCTGTCGCCAGTTGCTCGGTCTGAGCCCCCGAGGCTGGATACGCGGCCCATAGTTTCTGGGTAGCGCCGGTGCCTGCGGGCTGAACGACGCTTGTAACCGTATGTGACCGGCCGTGCTTACCTTTGGCGATCGTGGTCGTCGTGGTCGGGGCCGGGAGCGCCCCGCCGACCAGCAGTTGCGGCGCCTTGATCGTCGTGCTCAGCTCGACACGACTGTCGTGATCGAGCAGAACGGCAGTCGCCAGCTGGTGGTTTTTCGCCAACTTCAGAACCGTGCTGACAGGGACCTCCCTACCGGAGCTGCTCGGCTGGATTGAGCCCAGCAGCGTCGCAAATGCGACCGCCAGCCCGATCGACGCGAGCAGCAAAAAGGTCGAGAGCGGATCGCGCAGTAGGAGCCGCAAAACACCAGAGGCGATCTCGCCAACTCTGGCGAGCACCGGGTTGCGGCGATGTGCGAGTCCCGAGCGGACCGTGGTTTTACTCGCACGTCCGGAACCGGTGCCGTTTGTGGAGGCCTGTCTGGTTGCGGTTGGGTCGTCGTCTGTCATATCGCGCTATTTGGTTTGCTAGTTGGTTTTGTTCCGTGTGAAAAAGCCGCGACGCATAAAGGCAGCCGACAAGCGCAGCGCCAAACGGACCGCGGTCAGCGTCACATGGCACGAGCGGAAAAGCAATGGCGTTCACAAAAACGACACATCGCCTTGTGTTTCTTTTACAAGTTGTAAACATCGGGGCTGACCGTAGCGTTCACAAAAACGAAACACCAAGCAAACCGGCGAGCGACAGTCTTCTCGCGGGGTGACGTCCATCGCGCATACCGCATCGATTAACACCTGCGACTGTTTCTGCCCCCCCGCAAGCGTCTGTGACGCCCACTGAGTACCCACCTCCCCAAACGCAAAGGAGCAACAACCGTGCGCGCGCACCGCACCCTTACGCATCCCACCATCATCGTCTCAGCGATCCTCGCTGTGGCGCTTGCCGCGCCGGCTGGCGCACTCGCGAGCAAGCGCCTGATCATCGATGGTTCTACGTCGATGCTGCCACTCGTCCAGAAACTCTCGACCGCCTATCACAAGGCCTTCCCAAAGATTCCGGCCCCCAAAGTCGGTGGTGGGCAGACCGACATCGGCATCAATGACGTCGCCTCTGGGAGGGTCGACATCGGCGACGCCTCCCGCGATCCAATCCCGGGCGTCGATCCCCACGGCCTCGTGTTCAGCAAGATCGCCCGCGACGGCATCTGCGTGATCACTAACGAGGCCAACCCTCTATCGAACCTCACGCAGGAAACAGTGCAAGGCATCTTCACCGGCAACATCCGCAGCTGGAGCCAGGTTCCTGGGTCTAGCCTCACCGGTCCAATCGACCTCTTCGACCGCGAAGCCGTCTCGGGTACCCAGGACGCCTTCCAGGATATCTTCCTCGGCGAAACACTGAAGATCTCCCCGAGCGCTACCCAAGAGTCCTCCGAGGGCCTCGAGGTCAACGCGGTTGGCGCTGACAAGAGCGCAATTGGCTTCACATCCTTCGCTGCGACGCTCAACGGCGGAGTGCATACGGTCGACTATCAGGGCATCCCGTGCACGCTGACGAATGCCAAGTCGGGTCAATACGGCGGTGTGCGCAACTTCTGGATGGTCACCAAAGGCGAACCCAAAGGCGAAGCGGCCAAGTTCATCGACTGGATCACCAAGCCAGGCAACCTGACAGTTCGCAAGATCGTTAGCTCCGAGTGGATCGCAATCCACTAACAGCAGTGCCTGCCCTTAGCCGAAGCCATACACGCCGCTGGGCTACGGGAAAGACCGACCAGCGCGTCGAGCGCACGCTCGGCGCGCTGGCGGTAGCCGTGCTCGTATTCATCGCCGCCGTGCTCGTAACGGTCTTCGTCAAGGCGTGGCCGTCGTTCTCGCACAATGGGCTAGCTTGGTTCGGGCCGGGCGGGGACGTTGATACCCAGTTGCGCGCCATGCAGGAAGTCAAAGCGCTGCCGGGGCATTCGCTCTACTACTTTCGGGCCTGGCCGCTGATCTGGGGAACACTGCTGACGACCGGCTTGGCAGTACTGCTCGCGCTTGTCGTCTCCACGCTCGCCGCGATCTTCCTCACCGAGTTCGCGCCGCCGGTGTTGCGGCGTACGCTCGATCCAGTAATTCGGCTGCTCGCGGGCGTGCCGTCCGTGATCTACGGACTCATCGGGATCCTCGTGCTCGTGCCCTTCATCAACAACCACCTGATCAGCGACTCACGCCGAGCGTCTGTCGGCTATGTGGTGCAGCTCAACGGCGCCAACGTGATGACCGCCACGCTGATCCTTGCGGTGATGATCCTGCCGATCATGGTCGCGATCAGCGCGAACGCACTGGCCTCGGTGCCGGCGGCGTGGCGCGAAGGCTCGCTCGCGTTGGGGGTCAACCGCTGGCGCACGATCTGGCGCGTCTCGCTGCACACGGCGCGTCCCGCGATCGTCGCCGCAACGGTCCTTGCTACGGCGCGCGCGCTCGGTGAGGCGGTGATGCTGGCGATGGTGGCCGGCGGTCGCGGCTTCGCGCCC
>DATBYJ010000120.1:0-2985 GCA_036513795.1 Solirubrobacteraceae bacterium
GAACTTCGTCAGCGATTCTTCGCGTTCGACCACCAAGCCAGGGTTCGCCAGCTTCGCTTCTACCACCGCCTGCGCCTGTTCGCCCTGCGCAGGCGAACCAGGAGTCACCAACAGTCTGCCCAGCGGCGAAGGCGCAACCATTCGTTCAGCGGCCGGCGAGCCTCCCCCCAGCGCGGTCACCGGCGAAACCGCCAACCCTACTCCGCAAAGTAGCACGCAGACCGTCAAGCGTCGCACACCGAGCTTCATTCAGAACCCCCTACTTATTGACTAGAAGAAACAGGCGTGCGCCCAATTTGCAGATTGATTGCAATAGTTTGTATTAGACGCCAGGCCAGATTGTCTAGGTGCGTCTCTGACTCCTGTCTGAAACGCAAACCCTCCCTGCGGCAGCTCCGGTCGATCCATAATTACGGGCATGCGTACCATAGTGCGATAGTCCGTAAGCCGTCAAGGGGTGGACTCTGGCACGCGGAAGCTAAGCCGGATGACAAGCGCCCGAGCCAGCCAGGCAGAGCTAGCACACGCCGTTGGCTCGCGCCTGCGTCAACTACGCAGAGCAGCAAAGCTGACTCAGCGCCAAGTAGCCGACCAGATGCCGATGAGCGCAGCCAATCTCTCTCGTATTGAGAACGGAGAGCAGGGACCACCCTCCGATGAAATAATCGGGCGGCTAGCCCGGATCCTCGACACCGACGCTAAGGAGCTACTGGTGCTCGCCGGCCGGACAACGCCAGCAACAAGCTCGGACACACTCCTGCGCGAACTGCGCCAACTGCGCACCGAGATCAGAGACGGCTTCGCCCGGGTCGAAGCCGCCCTTCTACACAAGCCGTAGAGGGAACCAGACCACGAATCCAGTCCGAGCAGCCGAAGTAGAGCAAGTTGGGTGGAGGCGCGCGTCACTCCCCGGAGACGGCCGCGGCCAAGTCCCTGCTGGCGTTGGCCGCCGGCAGCGGCCCTAGCTTGACCGGCGCAGCGTGCATTGCGCGCAGCCGTACCTCGCGCCAGGAGAGGCCCTCGTTGACCAATGCTGGCAGCCCCATGATCAAGGCGGTAGCGAGCTCGATCGCCTGCAGGACGATCCCGTATGCGATGGCATTGGGAGTGGAGACGTGGTACACACCGGCAAGCACGGCCACACAGGCAGCCTGGAAGACGCCGACGTTGGCCGGTGTGGCAGGGATCACCGCGGTGACGTTGACCGCGAACAGCACTCCCGCAGCGGCGCCCACGCCGGCGTGAGAGTCGAGACCCAGCGCCACGAGCAACAGCCAACAGGAGAGACATTGCAGCGCCCAGGCGCCCAATTGGGCGACAGCGGCCACGGTGGCACGGCGTGGCTGGCTAAAGACGCGCAGACCAGCACGTAGACGCAGCAGCGAGCGATGCATCCCGGTAAGCAGCGCATGCAGACGTCGCGAACGCGACAGTGCTTCGGGTGCTGTGATGACGGGCGCAAGCGCCAGCGCCATCAGCACCGCTAGCGGCGCCAGCGCAACAAGCATCAGCGCGCGGTCATGCCCACCCAGGACGCTCACGCTGGAAAGCGCGACGCCGCCGAGGATTGTGAGCGCGAGCAAGTTGAGCAGCGTCTGCGAGACGATCGTGCCGAGCACCACAGGCAGGCTCTCGCGGGCGCGCCCGAGCCGTCGGGCGACGATCAGCGCACGCGAAGGCTCGCCGAGACGAGCCGGCAGCGTGGCCGACATAAGCACGCCGATGAACGTTCCCTGCATCGCGTCACGGCGTTTGGCGCGGCGCCAGGTAGGAGCGGCGGCGAGAATCGAATGCCAGGAGATCGCACGCGCGAACATGGCGGTGCACATCAGCGCCAGCCCCGCGGCAATCAACCCAGGTTTGGAGGCAAGCAGCGAGGCGGCGACGCGCGTGACTCCAACGCGCTGCAACGCCAGTGCGGCAAGCCCAGCGCCGGCGGCAGAGCTGACGAGCAGCCCGGCGCGGCGCATGGTGCGCCGACGGCGTGGCTTGCCCACCAGCGGCGGCCCAGGGGCATTCAACGACGGCAGGCGTTCGGCCGGCACACGCGGCAACATGTCGGCGGGAGCAAGGCCGTAGCGCACAGCCACACGGCCGAGACTCGTGGCGGGCGCGCGCACGCGTATTGCCTGCTCGTAGGTGTCAAGCACTTCCGCGGCCACGTGCGGCCAGGCGAAGCGCTCGGCGCGCTCGCGGGCGCTAGCGGCCATACGAGCACGGAGGTTGGGCTCGAGCGCCAGCGTGCGTAGCGCCTCAGCGAGCGCAAGCGCGTCACCCGGGGGCACAAGGAGCCCGTCGAGCCCGTCACGCAAGACGTCGCGGTAGCCGGGGATGTCCGAGGCGAGCACGGGTGTCGCAGCGGCGAACGCCTCGGTCAGCACCATGCCGAAGCTCTCGCCACCCAGCGACGGCGCACACACAACCTCAGCGCGAGCGAGCTCGGCGAGCTTGCGCTCCTCGGAGACCTTGCCAAGGGCCTGCACGCCACGGTCGTCGAGCATCATGTGCGCGACCTCCTCGGGGCTCGCGCCTACGAGCGTGAGCGTGGCCGGGATTTGATCGCGCAGCGCCTCGAACGCCCGCAGCAGGATCGGCAGGCCCTTGCGTTCGACGGCCTGGCCGATGAACAGGATCCGCAGCTGGCGCTGGGCGGGATCGGCTTCGCCGCGATGCTCACCACCGCCGCCGGTGTCGCATGTGACCCTGACGCCGTCAGGCAGGTGCACGCCGTTGGGCACGATGCGATAGCGCCCGCCGTAGAAGCGCCGCGCGGTCCACGCAGCGGCCTCAGAGACAGCAATACGCGCGTGTAGGCGGTTCATCCGCCGCCGCCCGCCGAGCGGTACGGCCGCGAGGCCGTTTGTCAGGACGTTCTCGGAGAAGGTGTGAAAGGTGCCCACGAGCGGCAGCTCACCCAGACTCGTGAGGGCGTCCCACGACACGAGCGGAACGACGGGCTCGTGGATGTGCAGGACGTCGTAGCCG